>NZ_JBNHER010000334.1:0-28215 GCF_050015975.1 Dapis purpurea BLCC-M126
CTCATTACTCCTACAACAGTTTTGTGGTCTACTCAACTGAAAAGCGCTGTAAGTATATTTAGTGGCGTGGCATACCTAATATGTGGCAATAGTACGGGAGGGTTGAGGGTTAAATTAACAGTGTTGCAAATTATCAGATGAACCCTCCACTCCTAGACTAATAGTGTGTCGGTCTAGTAAAGAGGATAAATAATAAAATAAAAATAAAAATAAAAATAAAAATAAAAATAAAAAAATAAAAAATACAAGGAATCTATAAATTGTAATTAAATTGGTATTTCAATCGCAAATTCAGATCCTTTTTCAGGAGAGGAAATACACTTTATTCTTCCTTTGTGCTGTTTAACAATAATTTGATAACTAATTGATAACCCTAAACCTGTACCTTGACCAACTGCTTTAGTAGTAAAAAAAGGGTCAAAAATTTTAGAGCAATTTTCCTCTTTTATACCCAAGCCATTATCAGAAATATAAATCCCAATCCAATCATTTTCTAATTTTTCTGTTCTGATACAGATTGTCGGCTGTTCTTCTGCAAATTTGTTTTGAGAAAATTTTGTTTCTAGTGCATCAATTGCATTATTAATAATATTCATTATAACTTGATTTAATGCACTAGGATAACAATGAACTAGAGGTAGTTCACCATAGTCTTTAATTACTTCAATCTGAAACGGCTGATTTTTTAAACGAGCTTGAAGAATAAGTAAAGTACTGTTAATACCTGCATGAATATCTACATATTTTATGTTTGCTTCATCAAGGCGAGAAAAAATCCGCAATGATTTGACAATTTCACTAATTCGGTTCCCTCCTCTGGCAATTGAACCTAATAATTTCGGAAAATCTTCTTCAATATGATCTAATTCTATCTCTTCAATTTTTGCTGCAACTTCATCAGGTAAGTTTGGGGAATTTTCCTGAAAAATATGAATTAAATCTAATAAATCTTTTGTATATTCATTAACGTAGTTTAAGTTACATGAAATAAAGGTGACAGGATTATTCATCTCATGGGCAACTCCAGCAACCATTTGTCCTAAACCAGACATTTTTTCGGCTTGAATGAGTTGAGATTGAGTATTTTTCAGCTTTTTAAGAGTTTCTTGTAAGTAAATATTTTGTTTTTTTAGGGCTTTTTCCGCTGACATACGCTCGATTTCTGCTGCAGAGCGAGCGGCAAATATTTTTAATATAGATTCTTGTTCTGCATAACTGTGTTTTAAAGGTTTAGTATGTAAGGCAGCAATATGACCAATATTTTTTCCATGACTATCGACAATCGCAATTCCTAAATAACTTTTGGCTTGCAGAGTCAATAAATCTTCATCTTCTGGGAATAGTTGTTGAATTGAATGGGGATAAATTCGGATACCTTTTTGATAAACAATACCGCAGGGAGTTCCCTTTAAATTGTATTTGAAATTAGGTCCGAAACCTTCTCCTGACCAAAAAGCTAGGGTATTAGCTTGTGGCGGATCGGTGTCTAAAAATTCTGCAATTAGTGCATATTTTATTTGCAAAACTTGAGCTAGGTATTGAACGCAAGCGTAAAAAAATTCTTCGCCAATTTTAGATGCAATTCCTGCAACAATAAGTTTGAGATTATATTCCCAGTCAAAATTATCAGTTGTCATTAAATTTATTGAAGATATCTAAGTAAGAATACAGTTATAATAATTTATGTAATTTGAGATTTTTGATAGAGAATATCTCTGTACATAATTTTTGGCTTCTCTGATTTTAACAACTTTTTTTGACTACATAGAATTTGCCAAAAATTCTATACTTTTCTGAAATTTGCTATAATTCAAGGATTTAAAATTTTGTTGAATAAAATAATTTAGGATTTTAAAAAATGATACTAGAAGAAATTTTTCCCTTTAGATTGGCCATAGATGCAACAGCGATAGCAGGTTCATCTTTGTGGTCTTTGGCCTTATATTGGGGTTTTTCCCCTTTGAGTGAGTGGGTGACGTTACAGCTTAACCGTTGGTTTAATTTCGCGGAAAGATCGTTGTATACATCTGATGAAGAATTTGAAAGAACGCGCAAAGCTCGAGAATCTCAAAATGCTTTTTATGCTTCTATTTTTAGTATTGTGCCTTTTTTAATAGTAGGAAGTTTATGTAATTGGGGGGTAGAATTTGGTTTAGGTAAAAGTTGGTCAATTAGTATTGGGATGATTACTTGTGTAAGTTGCGGTGTTTATGAATTAGGAAGACGAGATAGTCAATCTTCTTAAAGAAGGGAATAGGGAATAGGGAATAGGGAATAGGGAATAGAGAGTAGCTGAAATTATTCAGCTCTATATATTATGATTATGAAAATAGACCAAAAGTTTTTTTAATTACGAGAGAATAGGGAATAGGAAGTAGATAGTAGGGAGTAGCTGAAATTATTCAGCTCTAAATATTATGAAAATAGACCAAAAGTTTGATTTTCCGACTGATGTAGAAACGGCGATCGCTATGCAAGAAAAACTCCGCCATAAAGTAATAGCTGAAGACAAATTTGGAACTATTAAATATGTAGCTGGAGTTGATGTTGGTTATAGTGATGATGATGGGATTACTCAAGCAGCAGTAGCAGTTTTAAATTTCCCAGAATTGGAGTTGAAAGAACAAGCGATCGCTCAACGTCCTACTTCTTTTCCTTATATTCCTGGTTTATTATCTTTTAGAGAAATACCTACTATTTTAGATGCTTTAGAAAAGCTAAATATTATTCCAGATATGCTGCTTTGTGACGGTCAAGGATTGATTCATCCCCGTCGATTTGGTGTAGCTTGTCATTTAGGAGTTTTAGTTAATATTCCTAGTATTGGTGTAGCTAAATCTCACTATATTGGTCAACATGATTCTGTTGGTTTAGAAAAAGGTAATTGGCAACCATTAATAGATGAAGAAGAAGTTATTGGTGCAGTTGTCAGAAGTCGTACTGGAGTTAAACCAATTTACGTTTCAACTGGTCATAAAATTAGTTTAAAAACTGCCATAAATTATGTATTGAAATGTACTTCTAAATATCGGTTACCAGAAACAACTCGTTGGGCCGATAAATTAGCTTCTCAGTAAGAAGGAAGAAGGAAGAAGGAAGAAGGAAGAAGGAAGAAGGAAGAGAGAAGAAGAAAATAACCAAAAAAATTGTAGAGTAAATTTCAGATTACAGCGCTTTTCAGATTGATGAACCACATCGTTATAGACAAAAACCTGTAGGGGAAATGGCCATTAGCTAGCGAACAATATACGTTAACATCCCTACTGTGGTCTACTAATATGAAAACTGCTGTAATGTGTTACAGTTAACGGGCTAGATATTTTTTTTTCTTGTTCCCTATCCTGCTCTTCATCTTCCCTACTTCCTATTCCATAATTATTATATTTAGAAATTTACTGTGGAAATAAAATATGCTCTTGTTCACGAATGGTTAACCCCTAAAGCAACTGGGGGTTCGGAACTGGTTGTTAAGGAAATTCTCAAGCATATTAATGCAGATTTATATGCTTTAATTGATTTCGAGTCGAGCAACCCAGAAAGTTATCTTTATCAACGCAAAATAGGCAAAACATTTTTACAATATTTGCCTTTTGCTCGTAATGGAATACAAAAATATTTACCTCTATTACCCATAGCAATTGAACAATTTGACTTAGGAGAATATGATGTAATTCTCTCTTCTTCTCATGCAGTTGCTAAAGGTATTCTGACTACACCTTATCAACTGCATATTTGTTATTGTCATACTCCCATGCGTTATGCTTGGGATTTAACTTTTGATTATCTAAATAGTAGCAAAGTAGGTAAAGGTATCCCTGGTATTTTCACTCGATATCTTTTACATAGACTGCGAGAATGGGATGTAATTTCTGCTAACCGAGTAGACTATTTTATTGCTAATTCTCAACATACTGCCCGCAGAATTTGGCGTTGTTATCGACGTAAAGCTGAGGTTATTTATCCGCCAGTAGATGTGGAAAAGTTTCCTTTTCAATCTCAGAAAAAAGATTTTTATCTGACAGTTTGTAGATTAGTGAGCTACAAAAAAATATCTTTAATTGTCAGAGCTTTTAATCAGTTAGGACGAGAATTAATAGTTATTGGTAGTGGCAGGGAATTAAAGAAATTACGTCGTCTTGCTAAACCTAATGTCAAAATTATGGGTTGGCAACCTGAAGAGGTAGTTGCTCAATATATGTCAGAAGCAAAAGGTTTTATTTATGCTGCTTGTGAAGATTTTGGCATGGCTTTGGTAGAGGCACAAGCTTGCGGAACGCCAGTTATTGCTTATGGTTTTGGTGGAGCAACTGAAACAGTTTTAGACATGAGAAAATATCCAGATTCAGCAACAGGTTTATTGTTTCCTGAACAAACAGAAAAAGCTTTAGTGGAGGCGGTGGAAAAATTTGAAAATTCTCAGGCATATTTTCAACCAGAAATTATCAGAAAGCACGCCTATAAATTTTCTCAAACAGTGTTTCACAAACATTATTTAAGTTTTCTGGAAAAGTGTTATACAGAATTTAAAAATGCTGGTATTTGAAGTCTGGTTATTACAGATAAATAGTATCAGAAACACTACTCATATTTGTCTAGCTATAATAGAACAAAATTGATAATAATTGACTATGAGAACTGTTTTAGATTTAAAACCTTTAATTAGATTAACAAAAGAAGATTTTTATCAACTCTGTCAAGTTAATCCAGAGGTATCATTAGAACTTAGTCGTAATGGAGAATTGATTATTATGTCGCCTGTAGGTGGAGAAAGTGTTCAATAATGAATAATTAATAATGAATAATTAATAATTACCTCTTCTTAAAAAGAAGAGGATTGGTTAAAAGTAATTTTTTGTTTTTTTCTCCTTTCAAGGGGAAAAAATAAATAATATTTCCTTATATTCAATCCTCTCGGTTTTCACCAGAGTTAATTATCCATTAATGAACTAATGGTGGTAGTCGCTCTCCTGATGTCTCATGGGTAAAACAAGAAAAATGGGAAGCTCTAACTCCCGATGAAAGGAAAAAATTTCCACCTATTTGTCCTGATTTTGTAATTGAATTACGCTCTCCTAGCGATAGATTAAAACCTCTACAAGAAAAAATGAAAGAATATTTAGATTGTGGTTTGAGATTAGGATGGTTAATTAATCCTCAAGATGGCACTGTAGAAATTTATCATTCTCAAAAAGCTGAGGAAATATTAACTTTACCTGTCTCTTTATCTGGAGAGGATGTTTTACCTGGTTTTAATTTATTGATTGAATAAGCAAGCTAACAAAATTACAGCAGATTACAGATAGATGAGATACAAATATGAATTGTCAAGTGTTTGTAGTGGTGGCATCTTTCCAGCGACTGATGTATCTCGCTAATATGAAATCAACTCTCTAGAGTTGAGTTTGATTTTCATAAGTTTGATAAGAAGTAGTGATTTTTTGCAGATGTCTAGTTATGTAGAGAGAATGACACCAACTAAAATCACTACATCTACGAAACTACTAATATTTTTATTCCATTATTGCTCCGCCTTTCATTGCTGCTTCACCCAGCACAAAATCTAGAGCTGCTTGTTTCAAGTTTGCTCCTGTCCAAGTGACTCCATCAGCTTTGACTCCTTTGAGATCGGCTCCTTCGAGGTTAGCATCTGATAAGTCTGCTTGGGAAATATCAGCACCTGAAAGATTTGCTCCGGAGAAGTTTCCTTTTGCCAGGGTTGCTTCTGAAAGGTTGGCACCCGAGAAGTTTGCTTTTGTGGCGTCTGCTCCCTGGAAACTTGCTTGGGTTAAGTCTGCTTTTGAGAAGTCTGTTTCTTGCAAGTTTGCATCTTGTAACCCTGCTAGTTCCATTTTTGCTCCTGACAGTTTGCCTTTGGATAAGTTGGCTTTTGTCAAGTCGGCTCCCTTGAGACTGCCTCCTTCTAAGTTTATACCTTCCAGGTTGACTTCTTTTAAGATGGCGCGATCGAGGTTGGCATTGGTGAGGTTGGTTTCTTCGAGAGTTGCTTTTTCTAGGTTAGTTTCTACTAAGTAAGCATCTGTAAGATTAACTTGTTTCAGGCTTGCCCCAGTCAGGTTAGCACCAGAAAAGTCTGCGTCGCTCATGTCTGTTCCTGTAAATTTGGCATTAGACATATTGGCTCCTCTCAGGTAAGCCCTCGCCATCATGGTGTTTTCGTCTCCGACAACAGAGCGCAGATCGGCTTCCTTTAAAAATGCACCTTCTATATATCCAAGTTTAGTAGTTATAAGACCATTTTCTACGTCTAGCTTGGATAAGTCTATAGATTTGTCTTCTAATTCTGACAGGTTAATTGAATTAAGTTTGGCACCTTTAAGGTTAAGACCATTCAAAATAGTGTAAGTCAGAGTAGCTCCAGAGAGATTGGCATTTTGCAGGTTGGCGTATGTTAATGTTGTTCCTGATAAGTTAGCAACTTGTAGATTAGTACCTTCTAGATTGAAACATCCTAAATCAAGACCTGTTAGATTGCAGCCAGACAGATTAGCTCCAGCTAGGTAGTTTAAAAGTTGCTCTTTGTCAAGCTGATCACCCCATTGAAAAGAAGAAGTAACACCCCAGTCATAAGAACCAGTACGATAAGGATCAGAATAGTTGATATATCCTGGTCCTGTGCCTTTGCCAAATATCGATGCATATCGATGCATACTGTTGTTATCATGCGGATAACCCCCAGATTCGGTCGCCAAGAAATAAGAATTTTGTAGGTCAACATTTTGCAGGATGCCAGCTTGCAGCGCAATACTGAAATTATTAAAAAACGTAGTCTTATACTGACCGGAAAAGTAGCCCTGGAAACTGTTAATATCAAAAGGTCGGTTAGGATTAAGCCCGGAGTTAGAGTTTGTTATCTTACTGTTTATGCTTGTTGAAGAGGAGTTCAGATGTTGTTTAAATTCTTCTGTATTCATGCCGCTGTTGTCATAAAGATACAAATTGGCATCTTGAAATACTTCAAGTAAGTCAAATTTATTCGCCATATTGAATGATTCTCCTAAAATTAATCAAAAAATAGAACATAAATAACACATATCAGAATTCAAAGAATTTTGCCTTGCAAAATTCTTTGAATTTTTGTTAAGTAATAGCTTTAGATAAGTTGACAAATGTTTATAAAACTCAACTTTTTGCACAATTTCGCAAATTTATTCTGTTGTTAGTTGATTGGGAACATGGTTAGCTGTTGCGAGTAGTCATTCCCAGTCATTTAAGTAGGTGCGTTAGTAGTGGGGTGCGTTACATCTTATGGGACGGGTTTATCTAATCAAATGTGAAAACTCATTAATTTAACGGGGAAACCCGCCCCTACTATTGCAACATTTTAGGTGTGTTACGCCACTACAAACTGCTAGTATAATTATACTATCACGACTTACATATAAGGTACGAAAAACTGGGATTTGAAATTGCTTCCCTAATGGGTCGCAATGACAGAAATACCTTGTACTGCGTAAGTCCTAATATAGAATCCGATTGAACAGTTGTCATTGCGACGATAGGAAGCAATCTCGTGACATCCCTGAGATTGCTATCCGTTCCGGAATGCTGCGCAAACCTTCCACTCCGTTCCAGTCGCAATGACTTGGGTATAGTAATTATCTGGATTTGATATAACTATATAACATTTGAGCCAATAATAACCATGCCAAATCTAACAATAAAAGACCTAGAAAAATTAACAACCGAACACCCAGACCATCAAATGGAATTAGTAGGAGGAGAAATTATCGTTATGAGTCCGTCAGGTTTAGAGTCAGAAGAAGTAGGAATAGAAATAGCTGCACAGTTACGCAACTGGGTGCGACCTCGTAAACTAGGCAGGGTAACAGGTTCCAGTGCAGGTTTTCGTTTACCAAATGCAGATGCAGATGTTCGTGCCCCTGATGCTGCTTTTATTCGTGGCGATCGCCTACCTCAGACTACAGAAAATTATGCGGAGATAGTACCCGACCTAATTTTTGAAGTTAAATCTAAAACTGATTCTGTAACCAAACTCCGAGAGAAAATTCAACAGTTTCTAACTTATGGCACTCAAGTAGGAGTATTAGTAGACCCCCGCACTCGCACAATGGAAGTTTATCGCCCCAATGGGGAGAAAATTGTGCTTAGAGATGGAGATGCTTTACAAGTTCCAGAATTGTTGCCAGGGTGGGAATTACCTGTAGCTGAGGTCTGGGCACCGGAATTTTAATCAGGCTAAGAAAAAAGAAGGAATAAAGGCGTTATTTGGACACTGAAAACTCAGTCAGAGATTACTTATGACTTCATCTATCCTTGGGCAAATTCTGTATATTTTCTCAGATTAGGTGGATGATATGCTAAAACAATATCTTGCGCAGGTACTCCTTTTTCAATTAATTGGTCAGCGATCGCCTCCTCAATACCATCATGTTGCACCCAAATTTTGTCATCAATAATATCGACATGAATAGCACAACCATAAATTCGGGTATTGTTATTTTTCCACCCTAAATTAACAAGTTGATAATGGTCTCCTTCGCAGTCAAAAACTGTTTGACTTTTAATTGGATCGTTAGGAGAACGTAACTTAGCTCTTGCAGTTAGTAATTCCTGAATTAATTGACGATACAAATCTAATTTATCCATTGGTTAATTACCAAAAAATAAGGTCTAAAGCCTCCCCTTTTAAGGGGATGAAAAAAATATTTGGTTCATTATTTCAAGCCTATGGCTGAAGCCATAGGTACTGATAACTGATAATTGATAACTGATAACTGAAATAACCTCTTTTTCTACATCATAAATAATTAAAGGTATTTGGGTACGACTAATTACAGTTTGAATAAATGGATACTTAAAAAAGCGCTTATAAATCTCTAAAGGGACTGCTAAATACAATCGTCTTTCTGATTCTTGTTCTTCCAAAGCAATACGATAGTTAATAAATTGTCCAACCGCAATGTGAAACTCAGAAATTGTTGAAGCTGCCAGAAAAGTTTTGATTTCAACAGCGATTTTTTCACCATCTTTTGTTGCAGCAATTAACTTTTCTGCACCTAAATCAATATAAAAATCAACAAACCCTAGATCGATACGATAGGGGTTATGACTAATTGTCCATCCTTCATTTTCAAGGGCAGTTATAACTAATTGATGAAAAATATCTTTAGCAAGCATTATACCATTCCACGGAAGTCAAAAGTAAGATTTTATCTCCTCAAAACTTTGACTGATAACTGATAACTGATAACTGATAACTGATTTGTTGGGTTGCGCTGACGCTTAACCCAATCTACAATAGAATAAAATTATTAAATTAATTATAACTATGTCAGTACAAAAACAATCAAAATTCAATCAATTATCATTAGAACAAAATCTCAAAAATCACTTTGGTTATGACTCATTCCGTCCTGGGCAAAAAGAAATTATTCAAACAGCACTTCAACAAAAAGACCTATTAATTGTTATGCCTACTGGTGGCGGAAAATCTTTATGTTTCCAATTGCCAGCATTACTAAAACCAGGTTTAACAATAGTAGTTTCTCCCCTCATTTCTTTGATGCAAGACCAAGTAGAATCTTTACAAGATAATGGTATTGCTGCCACATTTTTAAATAGCACTTTAGGCTTAACTGAAACTCGTAGGCGAGAAACAGATATTATGCAGGGGAAAATTAAGCTTTTATATGTAGCGCCAGAGAGATTATTATCAGAGAAATTTTTACCATTTTTAGAGTTAATTAATTCCCAACAAGGTATCTCTACTTTTGCCATAGATGAAGCTCATTGTGTTTCAGAATGGGGTCACGATTTTCGCCCAGAATATCGACAATTACAACTGCTAAGAGAAACTTATCCAAATATACCAATGATGGCTTTAACTGCCACAGCGACAAAACGAGTTAGAGCAGATATTATTGCTCAATTAAATTTACAACAACCATTTATTCATATCGCTAGTTTTTTCCGTTCTAACTTATATTATGAAGTTCGTCAAAAAAGTAGTGCTAAAAATACTTTTGCAGAAACATTACAAATAATAAGAACAATTGGTGGCTCAGGAATAGTCTATTGTAATAGTCGAAAAAAAGTTGATGAAATTGCTTATAAGTTACAACAAAATCATATATCTGCTTTGCCTTATCATGCAAAAATGGATGATAAAGAAAGAACTATTAATCAAACTAAATTTATCAGAGATGATGTTGACGTAATTGTGGCAACTGTTGCTTTTGGAATGGGGATTAATAAACCAGATGTGAGGTTTGTAATTCATTACGACCTGCCTAAAAATATAGAAGGTTATTATCAGGAAACTGGTAGGTCTGGTCGAGATGGAGAACCTGCTAAATGTATTCTATTTTTTAGTTATAGTGACAAAAAAAGTATTGAATATTTTATCGATCAAAAAGATGATGAGCAAGAAAAAAGAATTGCCGAACAACAGTTAAGAAGAATTATTAATTATTCTGAAGCTAACGAATGTCGGCATCGAATTTTATTAGGCTATTTTGGGGAAGATTTTCCGAGAAATTGTGGGAATTGTGATAATTGTAAATATCCCAAACCAATCGAAGATTGGACGATTGAAGCAATGAAGTTTTTGTCTTGTGTGGCGAGAACTAAAGAAAGGTTTGGCATGACTTATATTATTGAGGTTTTAAGAGGTTCTAAAAATCAGAAAGTTTTGGAGAGAAAACATGACAAACTTTCTACTTATGGCATTGGTAAAGATAAGAGTGTTGAGGAATGGAAAAATTTAGCAAGGTCTCTTTTACATCAAGGTTTAATGGAGGAAACAACTGATGGTTATTCCGTGTTGAAACTTAATCAAAATAGTTGGGAAGTAATGGGTAGGAAAATCAAGGTAGAAATTGCTATAGAAAAGAAACATCAGATTGAGAAAACTACTACTTCTTTAGCAGCAGATGAACAAAGATTGTTTGAAGAGTTACGGGCATTGCGAAAAAGAATTGCTGATGAACAAATGGTACCGCCTTATGTGGTATTTCCAGATAAAACATTACAAAATATGGCACAGCAACGTCCCCAAACTTTGGATGAATTTATGAATATTTCTGGAGTAGGTACTAGGAAGGTAGATAAGTATGGCAAGCAGTTTATTGAGGCGATCAGAAATTATTGTGCGGAGTATGGTTTACCTACTAATTCGGAACCTATTCGAGAGTTAGCAAAAGTTGTAGATAATGTTCCTTCTCTGACGCAAATAAAAACATTGGAGTTATATAAAAAGGGATTAAGTATTGATGCTATTGCTAATGAAAGAGGGGTCAAAACTGGCAGAATTGTTAGTCATTTAGCTGAGTTGATAGAAAAAGAACAACCAGTAGATATTGATAGATTGGTTAAACCAGAAACTCAAGAAAAAATTATTGCAGCAATAGAAGAAGTAGGGGATGAAAAATTGAAGCCTATTTATGAGTATTTAGAGGAGCATTATAGTTACGATGAAATTAAATTAGTTAGGGCATTTTGGCGGAGCGAACAGTTATATTTTTAATGGAAAAAGTGGCTCGTTTAGTAATTAGCAATCGCTCAACTATTAACCTCTTCCTATCTATGTTATTGAATATAAATAACATCACCCTTGTTCAAACTTTCTAAACCTCTATTTACTTCAATCATTAAAGGTTTCAATGTTGCCAGGCGGTTATCTTTAGCAATTAAAACGATTATTATTAAATCAATTGGTTGAAGATTTTGTTGTGAAGTCAAATTTTGGTCTGCTGTAATAAAAACATCAAAATTTTCTGATGCTAATTTTAATAATTACCCATTTTTTATTCCTGCCCAACGTTGTTCTGGAACTGTTATTACTTGATGATTTATGATTTATTTTTTGAGCTTTTTAGGTAAGCATTCATCCAGCAATATTTTGATAAGTTTGTTTCAATAATGTTTCTTGAGCTAATTTTAATAGAGAAACGGCTTGTTCTTGAGTCACCGTAGGAAAATCATCAAGAAAGTCTGCTATAGTTTCTCCTGCACTTAAATAATCAATAAGAGTTTTAATCGGAACGCGAGTATTTTTAAAGACTGGTGTACCTGATAATATTTCTGGAGATATTTCTATTAAATTATTGCTCATATTCTTTGCTCTTTTGTGTTTTGGTTTTTGTAATCCTTAATTTATTAAAATAATCTTCAATCAACAAAATGAATCTCCTCTATAGATTCTTTTGTTTGTTGTAAATGTTCCAACATTTGAGATTCTCCAATCCATTCATCAAAGTCAAAACTATGGGATAATTCATCATTATTAAAACGGGCAATAAATTCCTCTGTAGATAACTGATACTTAGTTTCAAATTCCTGTAGACGTTCTTCTGTCTTTTTAATTCCTGCTTTGACACTCTGCAACCTTTCGGACAAAGCAGTTTGAATAATTCGTCTGACGAAATCTGGATCTTTTGACCTGAGTGTTAGTTCAGCCATAATTCTGTTTTGATATTTTTAATTATACACTGCTAATAAATAATTATAGGGTATTTCTACAAAAAACAAAACTTGATAAATAATGGAATACTAAGCGATCGCGACAGCGGAACGGAGTTCTATCCCCTGTTTTATCTATGTCAATATTGACCGTATTTTTGGTGCAGGAATTTCTCGTGCTAACTTTTGAGAAATTTCTATTCATCTTTGTAAATTATTCATCAACTTCAAATAAAGAACGAGGTAATCCCGACTGACGAATAATAGATTGTAAAGTTCCTATTTTTAATTCTTTGTAGTTAGGAATGGGAATAGTAATAGTTGATTCTTCCGTTTGCAATTGCATCATAATATGACTTCCCCGCACTCTGACTTTAAGAAAACCATATTCTGCCAAAATTTTACAAACTTCTTTTGCTGATAAAACTCTTAATTTAGCCAATTTTTACCTCTACTCGCTCTACAAAAACTTCATTATTTAAGCGACGTTCAATTTCTGAAGTATTGGCAGTTTCAAAAAAAAGTTCTAATGCTTCAATTAAATTAGACTTTGCTTCTTCTACTGTTTCACCTTGACTAGCAATATCGAGTTCTGGACATAAGGATACATATCCGTCACCCTCTCGTTCAATAATTACTGTTAGTTGTTTGGTTTGTTTCATTTTCTTGATTTATCATTTAATTTAGAATAATTTTAGCATCAATGCTACCGCTAGGCTCTGCCAACGCGTTTGCGTAGCATTCCGTAGGAAAGCGGAACGGAGTTCTATCGCCTGTTTTATCTATGTCAATATTGATCTAATTTTTGGTGTCGGAATTTCTCGTCCTAATTCTTGAGCAGTTTAATACCTTTCTTGCATAATTATTTCTACATTTTGCAAAGCTTGACAATATATGCTATTAATAAAGTAAATTTTAGTGGTAAAAAATGCCAACTGTTCTAAGATTTGAAGCATATCGCTTTTACTTTTATAGCCATGAACCAAATGAACCACCACATATTCATGTTGATAGAGATAATCTTTCTGCAAAATTCTGGTTATCTTCTGTATCTCTAGCTAAAAATATTGGATTTAGTCCTAAAGAATTAAGAAAAATTCAATCAATCGTCGAATTTAATCAACAAAATTTTTTGGAGAAATGGGATGAGTATTTCAACACCTCAAGCTGATGAGCGAGTTAAAAATGTACAAATACAAGAGGATACTTTCAGTGTTGAACTGATGGATGGACGTACTATTACTGTTCCTTTAGCTTGGTATCCTCGTCTATTAAAAGCAACTCCCGAACAACTACAAGCATGGGAAATATGTGGTGGTGGTTATGGTATTCATTGGGAAGAAATAGACGAAGATATTAGCACTGAGGGATTATTACGAGGTGCCCCCGCTCCTGGTAGTCAAGTACGTTCGTTGGTATAAAAGTAGCAGGTATTTTTGGTTTGGTTATGGTGGCGATCGCTCTTGTCATCAGGAGGGCGATCGCCTGTTTGATCTATGGCAATGTTGACCGAATTTTTGGTTTCGGAATTTCTCGTCCTAATTCTTGAGCAGTTTCTATCCATTCTTGCATAATTATTTCTACGTTTTGTAGTGCTTCCTGATAGGTTTCTCCATCAGCTATACAACCTGGCAATTCTGGAACTTCTGCTATAAATGCTCTTGTTTCTTGACTCCAGTAGAGGATTATTTCGTAGTGTAGCATTGGCTTAATTTTCTAGATGATATTTGATAATAATTGCACGAATTTGTTTGACTTGATATGCTTTTGCTTGTGAACCTTTGGGTAGAATATTTAGAATTTTAGACTAGGTGGCCAATTTCATAGTGAAGGTTTGGGACTAAAGTATAGTATCTGGTCAGGGGATCACTTTTTTGTTTTCAAAAAAATGTAGAAAATTGGTTGTAGTCAGCTATATTGTTATGTTACACTATCAAAAAGTTTGTATAACTAAATTATTGTATGTCTGAAGATACTATTCGAGTAATAACCTATAGTAATATTGATACTCCTACAACAGCGAAGAAAGAAGGCTCAAAAAGCATTGATGCTGGTGGGATGCCATTTTTTGGATATGAAACACAAGAGCCTTCTGAATCATCAAATGAAAAAGGAAAAAAAGGCATTGGTGAGTTTGAGGTTAGAGTAGATACCCTAGAGACAGAAATGGAGCGGTTGATAAATATTGTCGAGCGCTTGCTGACAAGAACAGAAAAACAAGCTCAAGCAACTGAAATTCAGCTAGATGAAATTGAACTGTCAGTTGAAGTTAACGCGGAAGGAAAAGTTAGTATTTTAGGAACTGGTGCAGTAGCTGGTGGAAAGGGTGGCATCACACTTAAATTCAAACGGCAACAGATAAGAAAGGATGGCTAAAAATTTTGCAATTACCATTGGGATAAATAAATATGAGCATATTGCTCGTCCCCTTAAGTATGCAGCAAGTGATGCTGAGAAGGTTAGAGACTTTTTGCTTCAAGAAGTTGGGTTTGATCAAGTCTTTTATTACTCAGATTATTCTCCTAGTATTAATAGTTTTTCAACTCGCCCAACCCAATCTAACTTACGTCGGTTGCTGACGGTTACGTTTGAAAGAGAATTTATGGGAGTTGGAGATAACTTCTGGTTTTTCTTTAGTGGTCATGGGGCAAGAGTTAAACAAATAGATTATATAATTCCATCTGATGCTTTTACAGAGGATATTGAAAATAGTGCGATTTCTGTCAATTATATAATTCAAAGATTACAGCGATGTGGAGCCGATAATGTTATTCTGATATTGGATGCTTGTCGAGAACAATATGATGGTTCAAGTAAGAGCATTAAAGGAGTAGGAGAGCAAACAGAAAAACAAGCGCGTCAAAAGGGAGTGATTAGCATTTGTTCTTGTAGTCCTGACCAATTATCTTGGGAATTA
Organism: Dapis purpurea BLCC-M126; assembly: GCF_050015975.1. Taxonomy (NCBI): domain Bacteria; kingdom Bacillati; phylum Cyanobacteriota; class Cyanophyceae; order Oscillatoriales; family Microcoleaceae; genus Dapis; species Dapis purpurea. The sequence continues at coordinate 15,359 of NZ_JBNHER010000334.1, forward strand.
GATGAACTGCAACAGGGAGCTTTTACTTATGCGTTGTTGGAAGGGTTGGGAAGTAAAGGTAGAAAGGCAACTGTTGAAAAATTAAACGAATACCTTAAATACCGAGTTCAAGAACTAGCGCAAAATAAAGGGCAACAAACTCCTCGTGTTATGGCTGATCCGATTGAAAAATCTCATTTGATTTTGATGCCAAAATATGCAACTTCAAAGGATATAGAAGTTCTGAAAAAAGATGCAGATAATGCTCAGAGAATAGGAGAACGAAAAAAGGCAAAATCTCTCTGGAGAAGGGTACTTAATGCAAGTAAAGGTGAAGATAAAGATGCAAAAGAAGCTCTAGATAATATTGCGACTGATGAAAAAAGAAAAAATTCTTTTTTGCGTCAACTTTATCCAAAATTTTTGGCTCCGGTAGTAAGACTGCCTCTAATAAAACGCGCAACTTTTGTAGGAGCAATGTTTTTATCAGCAACCATAATTTACCTTCTATTTCCTGATGATTACAAAAATTTGGAGAAATTACTAGAAAAAGAAAAGTGGTATGAAGCTCAACAAGAAACTTTAAAAGTAATGTTAAAAGTAAGCAACCGAGAAGACAAAGGTTTTATGAGTAGTGAATCAATTAAAAGCTTCCCTTGCAAAGACCTGCGCAATATTCGGCAACTTTGGGTAAAATATTATGGTGACAAATATCCAGCTTATGGATATTGGGGATATTCTGAAAAATATGCAGGATCATGGTTAGCAGATATGGCAGTTAGACTCAAGAGCTGTAAAAATACTACTTCTTCTGAAGAAAATTCCAAAAAGCTAACACTCAAAACACCTACATCATCTCCCGATGCAGATTTTCAGGGTAAATAGGGCAGGCAAATATTCACCCACCCTAAAAACTATCTTACTCTATTCCTTCAATCCTATCCTCCACTTGCTGATACAACTCACGCAACTTATCCAAATTACTCTCACTGGTCTCCCAATAACCGCGACCATTCACTTCCAACAATGTAGTCACCATCTTCCGGAACGAATGGGGATTCAAATTCAACAAACGCTGCTGCATCTGCTCATCTTTAATAAAGGTCTCATTCACATCCTCATAAACCCAATTATCAACGGCACCAGCAGTGGCACTCCATCCCATGGTATTCACTAGACGCTTTGACAACTCCCGCACTCCTTCATAACCATGAGACAACATTCCCTCATACCATTTTGGATTCAACATTTTTGTCCGAGCATCCAAACGTACTGTCTCTGACAAAGACCGTACTTGAGCATTGGCAGTCGTGGTATCCGCAATATAAGAAGATGGTTTTTTCCCATCATCCCGGAGAGTCGCTACAATTTTTGTCGGGTCAGAATCAAAATAATGACTCACATCGGTCAAACTAATCTCGGACGAATCTAAATTCTGGAATGTTGCGTCCGCAGTTTTCAAGGCTGACTCAAACACTTTCCGGTTATCTTCCATCATTCCTGGGTTATCAGAATTAAATGCAAACGACTTGCGCTTCAAATACATTTCCTGTAATTCCGACTCATCTTCCCAGGTACTATTCTCTACTGCCAAATTAACATTGGCAGCATAAGACCCCGAAGCATTAGAAAATACCCGCGTTGCAGCTTGACGCAAATTCACCCCTAACTCTTCTGCTTGCTTCAGAGCGTGCTTCCGAACAAAGTTCATTTCTGTAGGTTCGTCTGCTTCTGCTGCCATTTTCACAGCTTTATCCAAAAGGTTCATTTGATTGATAAATAAATCTCGGAATACACCGGAACAGTTAATCACCACATCAACGCGCGGACGACCTAATTCCTCCAATGGAATTAATTCCAACTTATTCACCCTACCCAAAGCATCAGGTACAGGTTTCACACCTACCATCCACATTACCTGAGCAAGAGATTCACCGTAAGTTTTGATATTGTCGGTTCCCCACAAAACAACAGCGATCGTTTCTGGATACTGCCCGCCATTCTCTTGCATCTGTCGCGCCAATAAACGGTCAACTACAATTTTTGCAGACTTAACAGCAGCAGCAGTAGGAATAGACTGGGGGTCGAGGGCGTGCATATTCTTACCAGTCGGTAACACATCCGGGTTCCGAATGGGGTCGCCACCAGGTCCTGGTAAAATATATTCCCCTTCCAACGCTCGCAACAGAGAACCTAACTCGTTATCAGCACAAACCTGCTCCAAGCAAAATTCCAAATATTCAAACAGAGGTTTAATAAGTTCAGCATCAACATTAGGAAAACCTGCTGTTTCCAGAGCTTCTATCCAAGGTACTTTTTTCATCATGTTGAAGAAATTGAGTTTGCTCACCATAGAAACTCGACCTTCAGCATCGGTTTGTTGTTGCACCAACGCAGCAACAGCAGCACGAGTCGCTTCGGTAATATTCTGCACTAACTCCACATCTGCCAAAATACCTTTATTATTATTTTGGTAAAGTTCCTCAATATCGCGGTTGAGACTATTAGCAATGATTCGAGGTAAACCAGTTATCCCTTCTTCTTCTCTGTCGAGACTAGCAATATTTACTAAAGTAGCGATCGCCTCTTCAGCACTAGGAGGTTTACCAATAATATGCAAACCACAAGGCAATAACCGAGACTCAATTTCCATCAGTCGGCGATAAACATCACCCACAATTTTATCCCGTTCCTCAGCCGTCAACTCCTGAGCATCTTTTTCTGGCAGCGTCACATCCTCGTCTAAGTTCACCATCCGACACTTATCCATGATGGTGTTGACAATGGGAATACCTCGTCCGCTATCCTTCAGAGTTTGATAGGAACCGATCAACTCATTCAACTCCTGCAAACCTTTATATAAACCAGCATTTTCCGCAGGGGGAGTCAAGTAAGAAATAGTTTCAGCATAACTCCGACGTTTAGCAATAGTCGCCTCACTAGGATTATTCGCTGCATAATAATAGATGTTAGGAATACTACCAATTAGATTATCGGGATAACAATCTCCAGACATTCCAATTTGCTTACCAGGCATAAATTCGAGAGAACCGTGAGTACCAAAATGCAGCACCGCATCAGCTTGCCAAATTTGTTCTAAATAGGTGTAGTAAGCAGCAAAACCATGATGGGGACTTGCGGAACGAGAGAATAACAACCGCATGGGGTCGCCTTCATAACCAAATGTTGGTTGTACTCCGATAAAAACGTTGCCGAAGCTCTTACCGTAAATTAGTAAATTTTCGCCATCGCTATTCAAGTTTCCTGGAGGAGGTCCCCAGTTTTCATGTAAGCGTTCGGAGTATGGAGTTAGACGTTCATATTCTGCAACTGACATCCGGTGGGCAATATTCAACTCCGGACTTTGATATTGAGCAGTAGCATCGTGAATAACTTGCTTCATCAATTCTTCTGCGGAGTCTGGCAAGTCTTGGATATCGTAACCGTTACCTTTGAGTGCTTTCACCACTTCATATATGGAACCGAATACATCCAAATATGCAGCAGTACCCACATTACCTTTGTCTGGAGGGAAACTAAAAATAGTAATAGCAACTCTCTTATCTAGTTTAGGTTTGCGCCGGAGAGTTGCCCATTTCATAGCGCGTTGAGCAACAGCTTCGATCCGGTCTTGGAGAGCGATCGCTTTTCCGGTTGCCCCATCACGCCCAGACATAATAATAGGTTCGATCGCTCCATCCAATTCTGGAATAGCTATTTGCAACGCGACTTGTATGGGGTGCAAACCAAGTTCGCTTTCTTCCCATTCTTCTGTAGTTTGGAAAACTAGAGGCAAAGCCACCATGTATGGACGGTTCAACCGTTTCAACGATTCGATAGCTTTCGGATGGTCTTGTCTAGCCGGTCCGCCAACCAGTGCAAAACCAGTCAAAGAAATAACTGCATCTACTAATGGTGTAGGTTCAACTCCCTTAGCTGCCACTTCCCAGAAATAGACATCGACTGGTTTAGAAAAATCTAACCCTCCAGCAAATACAGGCACAACTCGCGCTCCCATTGCTTCCAACTCTTGCAACATGGCAACGTAATGAGCGTCATCTCCCGTAACTAAGTGAGTACGCTGCAAAACTAAACCAACACAAGGAGCAAGGGGGTCTTTTAAATCTTCAGAAATGTCTGTCCGGTTGTTGTACCAGGTGAGATATTCTTTGACATCTTCAAACATTTTCGGTGCTAGGGGATGCCAAACACCCATATCAGGGTAAACAACTGGTTCCACATATTGGAGGGAGTTGTTTTTCTGATCCTTGAAAACATATTTATCTGCCAACATCAGCAGGAAGTTTTGCAAGTTTTCCGACGAACCCCCTAACCAATACTGGAAACTGAGCATAAAGTTGCGAGCATCCTGTGCTTTGTCGATTGGCATATATTTCAATACCTTCGGCAAAGTTTGCAGCAACTTCAACATTCCGTCTTGGAAAGAAGAGCCAGATTTTTCCTTGCGCTTCCGCATGAATTGAGCGATCGCGCTTTTACTCTGACCTAATTGGGCCATTGAAAAGCTGCCCATTTTATTCAGGCGCATCACTTGTGGCATGGAGGGAAAGACAACTGCAACATCCAGTTTATCGCGGTAGGGGGTGACAGCCTCTACCACTTTTTCGGCCAAGTCTTCAATGAAAATTAGGGAAGCGATAAAAATGTTAGCTTCAGAAACTTCTTTTTTAAAATTTTCGTAATTTTGGGGGTCTCTTAATTCTTCTATTAAATAGCCACTAATTTCTATGGCCAAATTAGGGTTTTTTTCGTTAATAGAACGTACTGCTCCTGAGAGGGCACTTTGATATTGTGCTTCTAAAACGATATATACGACTTTCAGGAGCGATCGCCCTTTCAAGTCTTCCGGGACAATGTGGCGAACGGCGGGTTTAACAGATGTGAACATTAAGTATTGCTCCTTGAGGATAATTGCTGATACTTAATGAGTATGTTTACCAGAAAATGGTAACAAAAGGTAGGGTAAGGTCTTGGTTTGATACAATTCTATAAAAAATTTGAAATTTTTCGTTACATTTCTTGACAAAATACCGAGTATATACTCTAGAATCTTTTAGTAAAAATTAACTTGACATTTTGGCGCAAATATGATTAATCCTCAGGCTATACATCAGTACTTAGCTTGGCATTGGTAATTGATAGAATGATTTATCTATAGTGCAGGATGGGGGAAATAACTGAACAGTTATACGGTTTTACAGAAGTCAGAAGTTATACCACTACGAAAAAAGAATGCTACAAACAGGTATATCTCGCGCCGTCTCTACCCCAGTCTGGACAAGTAATATGAAATACAAAAATATGAGTTTCATATTTTTCAGATATTTTAAGAGTTTCTAATTAACGACAAATTATGTCTAAAAACCAGCATTGGTAAGCAAAAAACTCTTTTATACCTCCTGACTCCTAACCCCTAACTCCTGAATATCATACATTTATTCAGCAACGCCGAATTATCAACATATACTATATAGAACCCATTTGGTATCTCCGCAAAGGTAAGGGTTTTTGGCAAAGGAGTCAGGAGTCAGGAGTCAGGAGATGGAGAATTATAGAATAGAGGAAAAAGGTAGAATTTTTTTAACTTACTTCATCATCTCTCCTACTCCCCCACTCCCCCACTACCCTAATCTCAATCTATTAGGACTTACGCATTAACGCTATTGGTAGGGCGTGTTACTGCTACCTTAACGCACCAAGGCTCTATATATAGTACCTTTGCGTAATATCATGTCCGGTTGAACAGTTATAAATAAACTACTAAGGAGTCAGGAGTCAGAATCCAGGAGGGAAGAAATAAGAAAAGAAGGAGAAAGTTTTTTTATCACTAATTATCCGGACATGATATAAGTCCTGTCTCTAATTTTAAATAGATGCCAAATGGGTTCTATAACCAGATTCTATAGACAGAAGGGATTGCTCCTACAAATTTCCGCAACGCTGATTGAGCAAATGCCTTAATTCTGAATCAGAAAATCTGATGCTTTGATTGATAAAATGTTTAAATAAAATTAATAAAATAGCTATGAGCATAATTGTAACATCCCTAAATAATTATGAAATCAGCGACAACATCCATGAAAGCAGTCGCACACTTGTCTATCGCGGACAGAATAAATCAAATTTTCAACCTGTTATCATTAAACTGCTCCGAACTGAGTTTCCTTCCTTTAACGAATTAGTTCAGTTTCGCAATCAATATACTATTACCAAAAATCTCCAAATAGAAGGTATTGTCAAACCATTAGCTCTGGAACGTTATCAGAATAGCTATGCCCTAATCATGGAAGATTTTGGCGGTATTTCTTTAGATGAATATTATCAAAATTTTTCGCCTCCGACTTTAGACATATCGCAATTTATAGACATCGCTATTAAAATAACTGAAATTATTGACAAATTGCATCAAAATAGAATTATTCATAAAGATATTAAACCATCAAATATACTAATTAATCCTGAAACTCAACAAGTAAAAATCATTGATTTTAGTATTTCCACCCTGTTACCAAAAGAAACTCCCACCATTCAAACTCCTAATGTATTAGAAGGAACTCTAGGCTATATTTCTCCCGAACAAACTGGACGCATGAATCGAGGCATAGACTATCGTAGTGACTTTTATTCCCTGGGTGTCACATTTTTTGAGATGTTAAACGGAAAATTACCATTTGAAACTACCGATCCAATGGAATTAGTCCATTGTCATATCACAAAAACTCCTCCTACACTAAACTCTGAACTACCGAGTGCCCTGGTAGATATCGTCCTCAAGCTGATGGCAAAAAATGCCGAAGACCGTTATCAAAGTGCCTTGGGTTTAAAATACGACTTGGAACAATGTTTGATACAATGGCAAGAAAAAAGAAAAATAGAGGCTTTTGAACTTGGAAGTAGGGATATAAGCTATTGCTTCATTATACCAGAAAAACTCTACGGCAGGGACGCAGAAGTTCAACAGTTATTGGCAGCATTTGAGAGAGTAGCAATCCCCCCTCAATCCCCCCTTGGAAAAAGGGGAAGTTCAGAGCTAATATTGGTGGCAGGTTTCTCTGGGATTGGAAAAACAGCAATTGTCAACGAAGTTCACAAACCTATTGTCAAGCAAAGGGGTTATTTCATCAAAGGAAAATTTGACCAGTTTAATCGTAATATTCCTTTCTCTGCATTGGTGCAATCTCTGCGAGATTTAATGGGGCAATTATTGAGTGAAAGTGATGCTCAACTACAGGAATGGAAAGATAAAATCCTGGATGCAGTCGGAGAAAATGGAAAAGTAATTATTGATGTGATTCCGGAGCTAGAGAGAATAATTGGTAATCAACCTGCTGTGCCAGAATTATCAGGAAGTGCTGCCCAAAATCGTTTTAATTTACTGTTTGGTAAATTTATTCAAGTTTTCACCGCCCAAGAGCATCCTTTAGTAATATTCTTAGATGATTTGCAGTGGGCAGATTCGGCTTCTCTGAATTTGATGAAACTGTTGGTGAGTGAAGCTTCTAATTCCTATTTGTTAATGATAGGGGCATATCGGGATAATGAGGTATTTCCTGCCCATCCGTTGATGTTAACCCTGGATGAAATGAGGAAAGCAGAAGCAACGATTAACACTATCACTTTAACACCTTTGTCTGAGGCAAATATTAATCATTTGGTAGCAGATACTCTAAGTTGTGATGGGGAGATGGCGAAACCATTAACGGAGTTGGTGTATCAGAAGACGAAGGGAAATCCATTTTTTACGACTCAGTTTCTGTTGGGTTTGCATGGAGATGAATTGATTAGTTTTAATGTGAAAGTGGGGTATTGGGAGTGTGATATTACGGAAGTGAGGCAAAGGGCACTTACTGATGATGTGGTAGAGTTTATGGCGGGGCGGTTGCAGAAATTGCCCACAGAAACTCAAGAGGTTTTGAAATTAGCGGCTTGTATTGGAAATCAGTTTGATTTAGCTACTTTGGCAATAGTTTATGAGAAGTCAAAAGAAGATACAGCAGATAGTTTGTGGAAAGCTTTACAAGAGGGTTTTATACTACCTCAAAGTGAAGTTTATAAGTTTTATCTAAGCCGTAATGATGCTAGTGGCAATAACCAAAATACTGAAAATGCTCAGTATCGTTTTTTGCATGATCGCGTTCAACAGGCTACTTATTCTTTAATTTCTGAATACCAGAAGCAAGCAACCCACCTCAAAATCGGTCATCAACTTTGGCAAAATCTGCCAGAAAGCCAGCAAGAAACTCGCCTCTTTAGCATTGTCAACCATCTCAATATTGGTTGCGATTTAATTGTTGAAAAATTGGAGCGTGAGGAATTAGCGCGATTAAATCTTCAGGCAAGCCAAAAAGCCAAGGTTTCAGCTGCCTATGAAGCTAGTCTTCGTTATTGCTACGTTGGCAAAAGTTTCCTTTCTTCAGAAAGCTGGCAAACCAATTATTCTCTATGTTTTGAACTAGCGATCACCACTATTGAAGCTGAGTATCTCTGTTATAACTTGCCTATAGCCAAGCAACTGGCAGAGGAAACTTTGAAATATAGCAAAACACTACTAGAGCGGGTGAAAGTTTATGAATTGCAAATTCTTTTTAAAATTAACCAAAATCAAATGAATGAAGCAATTTCTCAGGCTATTGATGTCCTCGAACTTTTAGAGATTAATATCCCTAAAGGAGTGGAAAATATCCAAGCAGAAATTTCATCCATTCGCCAGGAAATTAATTTGCCAACAGAAGAAATTGCCAATCTTGCTAATTGCGAACAGCTTGAGGATGAGGGTAAACTGGCAGCAATTCGTATCCTGACCAATGCAACCTCTGCTGCTTATCTTGCTAATCCAACGTTGTATCCGGCAATCGTTTTTCATACAGTTCGACAATGTATGAAATTTGGCAATTCTCCCCTCGCAACTTCAGCTTACGTTTGGTATGGAGCGCTTTTGTGTGGCGTTTATGATGAAATTGATGCAGGATACGAATTCGGCAAACTCGCTATACTACTTTTAGAACAATTTAACGCCCGTGCTTTTGCTACCAAAGTCAGAGAAATGTTTAATGTCTTCATTCGACCATGGAAAGAGCATCTTTCAGCATCAATTGCTGCCCTTCCTGAAGTTATTCAAACTGGATTTGACAATGGCGATTTAGAATATGCATTTTATGGTGTTGTTGCCTATTGCAATTATTTATTTTATGGCGGCAACTTCCTTGAAACTGTCTGCCAGACGCAAGAACGCTATCTTCCAGAAATTGTTAAAGCGAAATCAGAATTTAACGAAGGCTTCCTGCGGATCTATGCACAAGTTGTTGTCAATCTGCTGGGAAAAACTGACGATCCGCAATCTCTACAAGGCTCGATCTTAGATGAACAAAAGTGTTTACCTCAATGGCAGGCTAGTAATATTGTGTTTTTGGTTTTCTGTTTCTACGAAGCGCAAACGCGACTAGCTTACTTATTTGGAAATATCCCAAAAGCATTATCAGCAGCAGAATACGGCTGGCAATATCGACAAGCCTCTAGGGGAACGCTTTATCTCTCAGAATATCATTTTTATTACAGTCTGGCTTTACTATCCGAAAAATACTTAACGTCGCAACAGCGCGATCGTATTGCGGAAAATCAGACACAGCTCAAAACCTGGGCAAAATTTTCACCTGCTAATTTTCAACATAAATACGAATTGGTAGAAGCTGAAAATATGCGGTTATTAGGCAAGCTCTCCCATGCAATAGAACTGTATGATAGCGCTATTGCTGGAGCCAAGGAAAACGAATACATCCAAGAAGAAGCCCTAGCTAACGAACTCGCCGCCAAATTCTACCTTGATTGGGGTAAAGAAAAAATTGCTGCTACCTATATGCAAGAAGCCTACTATTGCTACGCCCGTTGGGGTGCAAAAGCTAAAACTGACGACTTAGAAAAGCGCTATCCTCATCTGCTGATACCCATTCTAGAAAAGCAAAAACTTAGTTTGATCTCCAGTGATACTCTCATCAGTTTAACTCAAGGAACAATTTCTCCAACTTCAACAGGAGCAGGAGAAATCTTAGACTTAGCTACTCTAATGAAAGCATCCCGCACCCTCTCAAAAGATATATCCTTAGATGGAGCAATAGTCAATTTAATGCAAGTAGTAAAAGAAAATGCCGGAGCCGAAATCGTGGCTTTGCTCTTGCTTCAAGACTCAGTATTAATGCTGACAGCTCTGGTTACTGACAAAGAAGTTTCTATATGCACATCTCAGACTGTGGCAAGTAGTGATTCAGTACCTTTAAGTATTGTCAACCAAGTCAAGCACAGGCAAAAGCCTTTAGTTCTAGATAACGCTAGTAACAACAATGTTTATGCTAGTGATACTTATATCCAAAAACACCAACCCCAGTCTGTTTTATGTCTACCCTTAATAGATCGCGGTAACACCATCGGCATTCTTTACCTAGAAAATAATCAATTATCAGGAGCATTTACTAGGGAAAGAGTGGAAGTATTAAGTTTACTTTGCTCTCAAGCAGCAATTTCCCTAGAAAACGCCAGACTCTATCAAGAATCTCAGAATTATGCCCAACAATTAGAGCAAACCCAACTACAACTTGTTCAAAGCGACAAAATGGCAACCATCGGGCAATTAACTGCGGGGGTAGCTCACGAAATTAATAATCCTGTTGGGTTTATTGGAGGTAATTTAGATTATGCCACTGAATACGTTCAGGATTTAATGGATTTGTTACAACTTTATGAACAAGGATTTGAACATAATAGTCAAACAATTCAAAACAAAATTGAAGAGATAGAATTAGATTATTTGAGAGCAGATTTACCAGAATTAATTGAGTCAATGAAAGCAGGAACAAAACGGATTACGGAGATTAGTAAATCTATGAGAAGTTTTTCTCGTACTGATACAATAGCAAAAACTAAATTTAACATTCATGATGGTATAGATAGCACTTTATTAATTCTCCGACACCGACTCAAAGCTAATGAAGTTCGCCCTGAAATTCAAGTAGTAAAAAACTATGGAAATTTGCCAGAAATTAACTGTTATCCAGGGCAATTAAATCAAGTTTTTATGAATTTAATTGCTAATGGAATTGATGCTTTAGATGAAAGTAATGTAGGGAAAAATTTCGACGAAATTCAAGCAGCACCGAATCAGATTACGATTACTACAGAAATTGACCAAGAACAAGAGCAGGTAATGATCAAAATCAGAGATAATGGTATGGGTATGAGTGAGGAAGTTAAAGACAAAATATTCGGTCATTTATTTACTACAAAAGGAGTGGGTAAAGGAACAGGTTTAGGTTTATCAATTTCTCGGCAAATTGTAGAAGAAAAACATGGAGGTAAAATTACTTGTATTTCAGAATTAGGAACAGGAACTGAGTTTACGATTAGTTTGCCAAAAAATTAATCAGGATTTAGGCAAAGAAACCCGGTTTCTACGAGAAACCGGGTTTATGGGTTCTCATAGCTTTAGTCCTGTTAATAATAAAATTGAATCTATTATCAAATATCAAAGGATATGATCGAAATATTTTACCAACTAAAAAATTTCAATAATCAAGATAGAACAATGAACAATAATATTTTTTTCTGGATTTCTGTAATCTGTAGTAAATTGCCGATTTTTCAAATTCGTTCTCTGCTTTTGGTGACACTTTTTTTAAGTGTATTCGCTGTTGGGTGCAAAACAACATCACCAACTGAACAAGACGAATCTTCGGCATCACCAAAAACTTCTCTATCCCCATCAAAGAAATTTGATGGAATTGATCTCCATGTAATATCCCTCAGTAAACCTGTTGCTGCGACTGTGGAAAAGCGAGCCGAGGAATTTGAAGCACTAACAGGGGCAAAGATTACGGTTAAGAGTGCTGGCTATTCCGAACTATATCAAACAATTTTGCAGGATCTGACAACGGGTAGCAATCAATACGATGTTATGATTATGACTTCAAATTGGATGCCAGACTATATTGAATCTGGTTACCTCAAAGACTTAACAGAATATGTGAATGAAGATTCAAGTTTAGCATGGAACGATATTGCACCATTTTTTCAGGAATACGGTCCCGTTTATGCCAATAAAATCTACGCGATTCCCATTGATGGCAACTATCACCTCATGTATTATCGAGCAGATTTACTAGCTGAAGCAGGATTTGAGCCACCCAAGACTTGGGATGATTATCTCAAAATTGCTAAGTATTTTCATGGCAAAGACTTAAATGATGATGGGGAACCAGACTATGGATCTTGCTTGGCAAAAAAGCCGGGAAATGTTACCTATTGGGCAATGTGGTCGATCGCAGGTTCTCTTTTGCAGTCTCAGGGAACCAAACAGGGGATTTTCTTCAATCCCAATACAATGAAACCCATGACGAATAATGCTGCTTTTGCTAAAGCTCTCGATATTTACAAAGCAACCAATGAATATGGCGCTCCTGATGAAATGGAGTGGGGGTTAAATGACGGTCGTCAAGCCTTTGTTGCAGGTCGTTGTGCCCTATCAATGGACCATGGAGATATTGGAACATTGGCACTCTTACCAAGCTCAAAGGTTAAAGATAAGTTTGGTACAACTATTATGCCGGGGTCTACTGAAGTCCTCAATTGGGAGACTGGAGAATTGGTACAGTGCGATAAATTCACCTGTCCGTTTGCAATTAATGGGGTAAATCATGCCCCTTTTACAGCAGCTATTGGTTGGGCTGGAACGATTAATAATGCAGCAGATCCTAAAGTTCAAGCAGCAGGAGTTGCTTTTATTTCCTATATTAGCCAGCCCGAACGCTCGAATATAGATGTAATATCATGTTCGGATGATCACTTATAATAAAACCAGAATCATTACAGTA
>NZ_JBNHER010000335.1:0-4337 GCF_050015975.1 Dapis purpurea BLCC-M126
AGGGGAGGCTTTAAACCAGAATTATTTAATTATTAATTATTAATAATTGGGTAAATGGGAAAAGTCACAAGTAGAAAAGCTAATCGAATTTTTGAGTAATATCAAGTTGAAATAACTACTGATAAATATAATATATAAAGTCTTTTATCAAAGTATTATCAGACCAAATACAAATCAATTTCTTGCCTACTCCATAATGTTCCTATCTACTGGCAATATGTAGCGAACTTTTTTTCCAATTGGTATAATACTAATTAGATAAAGATACTGCTACATTAACTTTTTCTAGTAGGTAAGGTTTATATTGAGAGATGCAGTATGGTCAGGGAGAAAGAGCAAGCGCAGATTTTTCCCAGTTCCCAGTTAAAGTATTCCCTATAGTTATGAATTATTCTCAGCCTCCTCGTAATCCTCAGACTCTCTTGGGTAGTATTACCCAGGTGGTGAAAACTATTCATGCTGGTGTCAACTTTTCTCGACTGGCACTGAGACCTAATGCTAAAGTACCTGAACTCTGGATACAGGAAGCAGAAGCTACTCCAACTAAAAAATATCCTCTGTTGGGCGATCGCTATTTACTCGGACGTTCCTCCCAAGCTTGTGATATTGTCATTCGTAATCCCCTAATTAGTAAAATTCATCTATCTGTCTCACGAAACCCAAAAGCAACTAACGCCCCCTATATCATCAAAGATGAAAACTCCGCTAATGGTATCTACAATGGGAAAAAACAGATTTCTAGTCTTCCTTTACGTCATGGCGATATCTTAACTTTAGGACCACCTGCATTAGCCGATGCTGTTAAAGTTAGGTATATCCATCCTCCTGCGTGGTATATTCAAGTTCTTCGTTATAGTTTCTTGGGCATTTCTGGATTTACTGCTTTGGTAAGTCTAATCATTCTACTTGAATGGACAAAATTTCAGGTAGATCCCCTACCCAACCCAATTACTGGCCCAGTAGTCATATATGCTCGTGATGGACAAACACCTCTACGTCCAGCTTATAGAAATTCTCATTATGAATTAGGACGCATCTCTAAATTTTCTAAATATTTACCAGATGCAGTTATTGCTTCTGAGGATAGTCGCTTTTATTGGCATCTTGGTATAGATCCCATTGGAATTACAAGAGCAATATTGATAAATTTAAGATCGGATAGTATACGAGAGGGAGGTAGTACAGTTACTCAACAACTAGCGAGAAGTATATTTCGAGATTATGTAGGTACTGAAGACTCTGCTGGCAGGAAAATACGAGAAGCAGTAGCAGCATTAAAATTAGAAGCTTTTTATAGTAAAGAAGATTTATTATTAGCTTATCTGAATAAGGTTTATTTAGGATTAGATTTATATGGATTTGAAGATGCTGCAAGATTTTATTTTGGTAAAAGTGCAACAGGATTAACCTTATCAGAAGCCGCAACATTAGTAGGAATATTACCAGCACCTAATAGTTTTAACCCAGTACAAAATTATGAAAAAGCTGTACAACAAAGAGATGGGGTTCTTTATCGAATGCTTACTTTAGGCATGATTAACCAACAAGAAGCAGATAGAGCTAGGCGATCGCGGATAGAAATTAATCCGAAAGCTAAAGAAATTATCCAAGGTACATTAGCACCCTATTATTATAGTCATGTATTTAGGGAATTAGAAGAATTATTAGGAGAAGACTTAGCTAGAGAAGGAAATTTTGTTGTTCAAACAGCCTTAAACCCTGAAATTCAAACTCATGCAGAAACAACTTTGCAAGATAGCATTAATAATACTGGTTCTTATGCTAACTTCTCTCAAGGTGCTATAGTCACAATAGATTCTAGGAATGGAGAAGTTATTGCTCTGACTGGGGGTGCAGATTACCAAAAAAGTCAGTTTAACCGGGCGACTCAAGCACAACGTCAACCAGGTTCTACTTTTAAAGTCTTTGCTTATGCTGCTGCCATAGAAAGAGGGATACCACCAACAAAATTCTATTCTTGTACTCCCCTGAGATGGATGGGTGTAAGTTACGACGGTTGTCAACGCCGTAACGGTGATATAAATATGTACACAGGTATGGCATTTTCGGAAAATGTAGTAGCTTTACGAGTGGCTCAACAGGTAGGTTTAGATAGAGTGGTAAGAATGGCAAGGCGTTTAGGAATTAAGTCTAAGTTAAATGCTGTACCTGGGTTGATTTTGGGTCAAAGTGAAGTTAATGTCTTAGAAATGACAGGTGCTTATGGGGTATTTGCTAATCGTGGAGTAGGGAATAAACCCCATACTATTAGGAAGATTATAGATAGTAGTGATTGTGGCGATCGCAATAATATTTACACTTGTCGTTGCATTTATTCGTATAACCCAGATCCAAATTGTGAAAACCCTCAAGGAGATATTCAAGCTAACAAACCTATTTTGAAACCATACATAGCAGACAGAATGACTCAAATGCTCCAAGGAGTCGTGCAATTTGGTACAGGTGGTAGTGCTAATCTGGGATTAGGAGAAGCAGGTAAAACTGGTACTACTAATGGAGCAGTAGATTTATGGTTTATTGGATATATTCCTAACCAAAGTATGGTTACAGGAATTTGGCTAGGAAATGATGATAACTCTCCTACCTATGGCAGTAGTAGTCAAGCTGCTCAGTTATGGGGAAATTATATGAAAAAGGTTGTAGGAGATTGAGGTCTAATAGACATTACGAACACAGAAAGCAACAAAGCACTGTCAAACTATAATTCATCCGGTCAATATACAAGGCTAAGATAAGCGCATTGCACCCAGCGTTCTCCAGTATATTGGGTACGTCCATGTAGCACTCGATGGTTATGTAAAATCACGAAATCTCCTGAATTGAACTTAAGTCGAATTTGATATTCATTACTATTACACATTTCAGCAAAAGTGCGATAGGCTTCATAATAAGGCTTCATTATCTCTGAAGGTAACTTAAATGGCTGTATAGAACGGGAAGAAAAGCGAATCGATTTAACTTTACCCAAATAATCAAGATGAATAATCTCTCCTTTTCCAACTAACTCAGCATGAGGGTATTGGAAGCGAAACTCCATAGGAAAAGTTGAAAGCAACTCAAATTTTTCAGGAGCTTCTTGGCGTAATGCTTCCGCTACCTGAAAGCCATCAACCAGAGTATTCTCCCCTCCTATCGTGGCAGTTTTTAAGTAGTGAAGCATCATATAAGCCGGGGAAATTGGCAAATGAACTAAGTCGTTGTGCAGGAAAATTTCGATGTTAGTGAAAGCAGTGGTATTTGGATTTTCCACAGTCTTGATATTGCAAAGCTTACCCCAAGGTGTTTCCTGCAAACAACCAAATTGGGATGCTACCTCTAAAATAGTATCTGGCTCAGTCGGAACATTCTCAAGTATGGCAATTCCATCATCGTTCAGACATAATAACCAGTCTTTGAGTTTCGCTTTATCTTGCAAAATCTCCTTATAGTCAGCTTTTGTTATTGAATTAATTTTTTCCGAACCCCATAATTTAGGTTGCCATTTTTGCTGCCTTCCATTATGATAATCATTTCGTCGTAACCAGGCGGGCTTGAATTTACTAATATGACCGTCGTTTGCCCAGATAATTTCTATTTCTCCTATTTGGTTGAGGTAGACTTTTTTTGGATAGGGTTCGGCAGGAATACTTAATGGATCAATGGTAGACATAGCGTTAACTTGGGAAATAGAGGGAGAATTATATCGCAACCATAGGTAATGAAATTGACTACGATGTCCATCTGCCCATTCGACCTGAAGCAAGTCTTTTTCTGCTACCAGTTTTACAGCAGAGGCGTCTGTATCATTTACTGATGTTAGCATTATGTTTTTCCTTGTAAAATTAATATATTTTGCTATTTTAGCAATATTCTAAAGTTCTAAACACATTTTACGAAATTATCTAGAGGAAAACCAAGCAAAAGTTTATGAAAAAGCATTAACATATGTCAGGCAAAAGACAGAATATGAGATAAATTTTCTAGAAAATTCCCCTTATAGTCTTGAACAATTATTAGATATGAACTGGCTACAATAAAATAAATTATCAGTTATCAGTAGTGAGACAATCTCTAGCCAATTTGCTATTGCAACATTTAAGATGAAGCAGTCTACTACTAGACTAACTTATAAGCATTTCCGAGAGTTGAATTATGTGTATAATTTCCGTTATTGACCCTACTTAGTCTTATACCTTTGCTGACTATTTTAAATTAAATTCTGAACCTGACGACATTCTATCCTATTTTGGCTATAGGTATGAATCGCGATCGCTTACCGAACTATTAATTATTAATAATTAAATAATTCTGGTTTAAAGCCTCCCCTTGGATAGGGG
>NZ_JBNHER010000336.1:0-1248 GCF_050015975.1 Dapis purpurea BLCC-M126
ATCTGCTTCATAAAACCGATATAAAACGTCACATAGAGTGACATTTTAATGTTTACTTCCTGCTTCCACCGGAACTGTCGGCAGCACTCCGTCCACAGGCATCAACGGTCAAGCCGACCGCATTTCTTAAATTAATACTGGCATTCAAATCACGGTCTATAGATATACCACAAGAGTGACAATCATAAGTTCTCAGATGCAATGGCATATCTTGAACATGACCGCAGTTCGAGCAAGTCTTTGATGATGGAAAAAATCTATCAACTACCACTAGCTTAGAACCGTACCATTCGCACTTATATTCTAGCTGTCGCCTGAATTCATAAAATCCTTGGTCAGCTATACACTTAGCCAGCTTATGGTTCGCTAACATTCCAGATACATTTAGGTCTTCTATGACAACACTGCCGTGGTTCTTGGCTAAGTAAGTTGTCAATTTATGCAGTGCATCTTTACGAATGTTAGCTACTCGTCTATGTAACACCGCTATCTTCAGTTGCGCCTTTTTCCAGTTAGCAGAACCAATTATTTTATGGCGATTCAGGTATTGTAAATTAGAGAGCTTGTTTTCAAATTTCTTGTAAGATTTAGCACCAGGGAAAACTACTCCCGTGCTTAAAGTCGCTAAAGTTTTTACTCCTAAATCTATACCTACAACTTCAGTAGTCTTTGGAGTTGAAGCCGGAGTAAATTTATAGCTACAACTAATATACCAATCGCCTGCCTGTCTACTAATAGTTATTTTTTGAGTTGTTGCTTCAATTGGCTCATAAGTTTTTACCCAACCAATAAAAGGCAATTTGTGATTCCATCCGTCTAATTCTATCGGCTTTCCACAGTTATCAATTGTGAAAGAATCCGACCTACCTTTTTTCTTAAACCTTGGATGTTTACCCAACCCTTGAAAGAATCTTTTAAATGCTTGACCTAAATTGATAAAAGCATATTGATAAACCTTAGAAGATAAGTTTTTCATCCAAGGATAAAGAGGTTTTGTGTGATTCGTAAAAACCTCTCTTAGTTTACGAGCATTAGGCTTATAACCATCAATATATGCAGCATTCCATAAACTTAACCCCCAGTTATAACACCATCGGGAATAACCTGCGTGTTGAGCTAAAAGCGTTTTCTGCTTATTGCTTAATTTGAGTTTGGTTCTAATAGATTTCATCTATGGGTAAGCGTAGCTTGGCTAAAAGTATGCTTTTTTACGTATTATATCGTTATTCTTTGATTAAGTCAATTCTC
>NZ_JBNHER010000337.1:0-3303 GCF_050015975.1 Dapis purpurea BLCC-M126
TATGGTGGATATTTTCCCGGCTTTTACACAAACGATACCAACGGACATGATATGAAACACTTTTGAGGTTAAAATCTTTTCATAGCAAGAAATACTTGTCTCAATCTAAAGTTAAACGACTATATATAAGATAATTAGGGATTACTGATGAACTCTAAAAGCATCTACAAATCAAGCCTAAATTCTTTATTTTTTGCCAATTATGTGCAAGTTTTTACATCCTAAATGGTTAAATTTTTAGCATACAATACAAGGGAGGAAAAATATGCAGACAATTCTACCTCATAAATCCCTATTACTTTTGGGTTCTAAGTAACAGTCTAACTATTGATAGCAAATATTTATCATCTCTGGTCTTATACCAATTATCAAAAACTTTGCTATACTTAAATTTTATCCTTATTAATACTATTTATTGAGGTGATTTGATTGTTTGCTAGCATTAGTTATTTCTCCGGTTATTTTGACTACCTTCCAAGAATAGAATTAATTTTGATAAATGGTATTAAACGGGTTTATTTAAAGGGATTGATTTTACGAATGATTTCAGATTTATATAAATATGAAAATACTTTTTTTGCCAGATAAAATTACTGTTGATGCAGAGGTAGGAGAACCAATTCTAGAAGTAGCTGAACGTGCCGGAGTAACTATTCCGACAGGTTGCTTAATGGGTTCTTGTCATGCTTGCGAAGTAGAACTTGATGATGGTAAAGTTATTTGTGCTTGTATTACAGCAGTTCCTCCTGGAGAAAAAGAAATCACCATTAACCTCTCTGTAGACATTGATTGGTAACCTTTTCTCAAAAACTATATATTCATGGAGTTTTATGCTTAATTTATTTCTTTTTCCTTCTGTTCTACAGCAATAGCATAATCACGAAATCTTTCCAAATCTGCCATTAGAGTAGATTCTACTATCCTACCTAAAAATAAATTATCCATAATCTTAATTAACCACCCAGGAACTCCGTAAGATACAGTTAATCTAACAATACTACTACCATGACGGTCATAAAAACGGATTGCACCTCGGTTTGGTAAGCCATCTATAGACTCCCACTGAATAATTTGGTGGGGGACTATTCTCTGAATTCGAGAAAGCCAGCTAAACTGAAAATTACCACTAGCTAATTTCCACTTGGATAAGTCTGGATTATCTTTAAGAACTTCAACAGATTCAATCCACTTCATCCATTGTGGCATTTGTTCTAAGTCTGACCATAGATTCCAAACTAAATCAATTGGAGCGGCTACCTCTATCTGTACACTATGTTCTAGCCAATCACTCATAAATTTTTTTTAGGGAATAGGGAATAGGGAATTAGGGAATAGGGAGTAGTTTGGAGAAATATGAATTATAGACCAAAACTCATAAGTTGTAGTTTATTGCTGTTGGTAATGGTTGGACATTGAGCAGAGTTATCAGGACTACAAATAAGTCATTTATTGTAGATTCCCTTAAGCTAAAGTTTTATCCATATAAGCAAGCAACTTCAAGACAAAGAATAAATAGAAAAACTTGCTATGTAGATTGACGATAAATTAAGCCCTACGAAGAACCATTTTATCTTGCCGTTATTTATTAAGTAGTTTTGCTTAGTATAATAGCATATCTCTCTACTCCCTACTACCTACTCCCTACTGCCTAAAATATTTTCAACATTTGCCAAAATTATCTTAGCAGCTTGCTTTCCAGAAATAGTTGCTCCCTCCATACTGTCAATATAATCTTGTTGAGTATAGCTACCTGCTAGAAAAAAGTTAGGCACTGGTGTCTTTTGGTTCGGGCGATATGGGTCCATACCTGGAGCTTCCCGATATAAAGACTGAGCTAATTTCACTACACTATACCAGGTCATGTTTAATTCCCGTGATGAAGGGAATAGTTCATGGACTTGTTTCAACACATGGTGAGCGATCGCCTCATTATTCTCCTTGATAAAAGGATCGCCTGGTGTTAATACCAACTGTAATAAAGAACCTTCCCCTTGCCGATAATAATCTCCTGGACTTGTTAATGCCAGATCGGCAAAACAGGAAAAGTCAGCATCTGGAGTATAAAGTAAATTATCAAGACCAGCAGCATGATCTAATTGTTGACGTTGGTTTTTATCATGTAGCTCTGTCACCCAACCATCAAATCTTAACTGTACTGTTGCTACTGGTACCGCATCTAATTTATAAATATTGTCAAACTCTGGCCATTTGCGCCAAGCTTCAGGTAGAATCCGCTGAATACCTGGTACATCGCAGGCAAAAACATAAGCATCAGCAACAATAGTTTCTTCTGTATCCCCATTAGCAACAACTATTCCACTGACACGAGTTTCTCCATCATTCTCAGAAAACTGTATTTCCCTGACTTGTCGTCTAGTATGAATTTTGGTCCTCCGTGCCTCTAAATATTCAACAATAGGTTTGTGGAGATACTCATAAGGAGAACCTTCTAACATCCGCAACACAGATGCTTCTGTTTTTGCAGCAAATAATTGGAATATTGTCAACATACATCGGGCAGAAATATTATCTGCGTCAATGAAACCCAGAGCATAAGCAATAGGGTTCCACATCCGCTTGATACTTCCATCAGATCCACCTTGACGACGGAACCACTCTCCAAAACTAACTTTATCCAAATCTCTAATAGTTTTCATTGCCCCATCAAAATCTATCAACCCTCTGACTATAGGACTGGTGCCTAGGGCAATTGCATTTTGTAGTTTATCTTGTACAGATAGCTGGGATGTGGTAAAGAAAGCTTTCAATCCATTAAAAGGCGCTCCAGTCAGGAAGCGAAAATCTAGGGAACCTGTTTTGCCTCCTTTATTAATAAAATTGTGAGTATGTTCTTTGAGGCGAAGGTTTTCCAAAGCTCCCACTTTTTTCATTAACTCAAAAAGTTGGTAGTAACAGCCAAAGAAAACGTGCAAACCCATTTCTACATGGTTTCCATTTCCATCTACCCAACTACCTACTTTTCCTCCAACAAAGGGACGAGATTCAAATATTTCCACTTGATGTCCAGCATCAGCTAATTCGACAGCAGTGGCCATTCCTGCTAATCCTGCACCTGCGATCGCAACTCGCATTCTTTACTTCCTTAACTCAGTTTTTTTACAAATATTAATAATTCTACCAATAAGAAAGTCTTTTGAGGTTTGATAAAGTGATTTGCTCTAAAAAAATGTAGAAAAATTTTTTGCAGATGTACCAGTAATAGGATTACGCATTTTCTGTTATGAACGCTATATATCTATAACGTTATAGTTTTTTAATGCTACATATAGTGTTTTTCCCTAA
>NZ_JBNHER010000337.1:3403-9828 GCF_050015975.1 Dapis purpurea BLCC-M126
CTTCTTCTTTATGTACCAGTTACAGAATTTAGGCATTTTTCTGTTATGAACACTATATATCTATAACGTTATAGTTTTTTAATGCTACATATAGTGTTTTTCCCTAAGTCATAGGTCATTTCTTCTTCTTTATGTACCAGTTACAGAATTTAGGCATTTTTCTGTTATGAACACTACATATCTATAACGTTATAGTTTTTTAATACTATATATAGTTTTTTTCCTCTACTCCCCAACTCCCCCACTCCCTCACTCCCTTACTCCCCTACTCCCTACTCCCTCACTCTCTACTCCATAATTCAAAAAGATACTGGCACCAACTTTAACGGTCCAACCCCCAATTCTTGAGATGAAAGTGATCGGACTTCAAACAAAGCCATCATATCCTTAAATTCAGGTTGACCACGGGAAGCACCTGTAATACCTCTAGCAATAATCAAACCACACCAACCACGAGTGGCAATGCAACGCTTGTCCCATTTCTCTCTGGCTTCCTGGTGTACAGGGTCATTTTGTATAAATTCACCAAATAAATGCAGTACACCATCATAAGTTTTCAATATACCCAAATCATAATTTTTTTCCTCCATAGGGTCTTCTCCTGGATTAAATCCTATACCATGAAGTCCCTGAGCTTCTTCTAAATCTGCTATCAACTTAGTTGCTTTTGGCAGAGAAGTTTGAATTAAAATTATTGGTAGACCTTCTCCTGATGTTTCAATATCTTCCTCTGCTGCTTGATATTGTTTAGTATTATCCCTTAAATATTCTACTGTCTTCCAAGGCACTACTCCCAAACTTAAGAAAGAATTTGGTGGTACTAAATCATCTTTAAGCATGGGCATTTCAATTTCTAATTCTTCCTCTCCTTCCGTATCAGTCTCCACAGCCATTTCATATAATTCTTCTGCTACTTCTGGCATAGTTGTAACTTTAACTGATACTACCTCCTCTGATTTTGGTATGGTAATGCGGTAGCGACTACTAATGCTAGGGAATTTATTACCTGTCATTTTCTTACGGGAAGCTCGCAAAAAGCGATGTAATGCTTCTAAAGTAACTAATGTTGTAACTGCTTCCTCTTCATAGAGAATAGACCTTAAACCTTCTAAAGGATGTAAATTACCAAAATTGGCCTGAATTTCAGATACTGACAAATTTTCTAGGTTTGTATCCCCATTCTCATTATCCTCATCTTCCTCCTGAAAACTATCGTAAGTAATAAAAAGGCAATCTTGCCCTAAAAAAGCTTCTTCTAAATTTTCATAAGATTTTTCATAAGCTACTCTTTCTCTAAACCTTTTGAGAGAATCTAAAGAACGATATAACAAAATCCCATAATCCATGCCCAATTTACCCAAAACGCAGGCATATAGATTTTCAATATCCCATTTATTAAGTTCTATAGAGATAATTTGATGCTCTCCTAATATTTCCCAGGGAGCATCATCCCAAATTTGATCTGCTTTTTCCACTAAAGCTTCTGCATATTCAGGAGGTAATTGAGGCGGACGATTATCTGATACTTCCTGTAGTCCCCTAAATATTTCATCAATTAGAGGTAAATCTGGTACATAATCAATTGCAATTCCTAAGTTTTGTAAGACGCCCCTGAGAAAAAATTGAATTTCTCGGTCTTTGACTACTATTTTTTGTGGCCTAATTGCTGGAGCTGGACTTTGAGGATTTTCCATAGCTCGCAGTAATGTCCTAACAATTGCTTCTGGGCCAGTATCTGGTGTTACCATATCCATTGCTCTGACCATGCCATGGGAGCCATCTACCCAGATAATACATTCGTTTGTTGTTTCTGACTCTAATTCTGGGTTAGAGCTGGATTCTGGATATATAGGACGGCGATCGCCTTCCCACACACTAGGAACTTGTTGTAATTTTTGTAACCTACGAATTGTTGAAGGATTGAGAGCTACCATATACTAAGCCTGTGAAAGTGAAGCAATTGCTGGATATTTTTTCCTTTGACCTTAAACCATATTTTTATCAATGTATTTTTATATACATTTTTCTGGAACGGTCTTGCTAGCATGAGGAGAATTGTCTCTTTGACGATACTGAACTATTGCTAGGAGCAAATGGGTGATATAATCATACAAAAGTGTTTAGACTTGATATATATTTATACCCATCTTTCAAGAATTCTACCATTAGAAAGGATAGTATTTAAGCAACTATAGATAAATATAATCAGTGTATGGGATTTTTTGAGGACTAAATATTTATTGCTTGTAATTATAATCAGAATTCAAGTGAAAAATTATTGGTTCTGGGTTGTAGGGTAAAGAGAAAATCAAGGAAGAAAAACTATAGTAATGCTATTTGATTCGTGTCCAAAATTTTGTCGCTTTTCCGAGTTTATTGATAGTTTTTGAATTGTGACAACCAGTGCGCGGATTACTATATATAATAGTAAGTTTTTTTTTCCCTAAATCTCAAGTTTTCAAACACAATGTTCCTAATCTTGAACAAAAAATTTTGATTGATAATAATTATTCAAGGTAGTTATAAGTTAGATTTTCAGAAATATATATAAAATATATATTAAGTAGTTAGAAATAACTATACAGAAAGCTATCGTAATGTAAGGAGCTAGAAACAAATGACACAAACTACTCAATCTCAAAAAAAAGGAATTCTGATGACCGAAGCTGCTGTGAATCAGGTTCTATTGTTGAGAGAGAAACAAGGAAAAGACCTTTGCCTAAGAGTAGGGGTACGTCAAGGTGGATGTTCTGGAATGTCTTATATAATGGATTTTGCAGACCCTAGCACAATTAGAGACGATGATGAAGTTTTTGATTATGATGGATTTAAGGTGGTTTGCGATCGCAAAAGTATCCTTTATCTCTATGGTTTGATGCTTGACTATAGTGATGCTTTGATTGGCGGTGGGTTCCAATTTACTAATCCTAATGCCACTCAAACCTGTGGTTGTGGTAATTCCTTTTCAGCTTAATATTAATTAAATTAAACTACATCTTTGATAAACTAGATAGGTGTGGTATATTATTCTTCTGGAAGGGTAGGGGTACAGTATTTACTGTGCCCCTAAATATTGTGTCAATTGATTTTCCAAGTGTCCAATCTTCAACTAAACTTTTTGTGATTAATTTTTTCAAGTAGAAAAGCTCGAATATTATGATCGAAAAATAAAGTCTCAAACCTACCCTTTCAAGGGGATAAAAAGGAATTTTTGGATTTTCTTAGCCTCCTAATTGAGTAGGAGGTATTGTTTCGCTCCGCGAAATGAAAAACGTTTTGTGTTCCGCAAAGCTTTCCGATCGATTACTGATAACTCATAACTGAAATGACTCAAACACCGGAAGAATTATATAAAGAAGGATTAGAAAGATATAAGGCTGGAGAAGACCCAAAAAATTTAATTCCATTATTTAAAGAAATTACTAACCGTTCTCCTAAAAGTAGTAGTAGTTGGGTTAGTTTATCATGGTTATATCTATTAGAGAAAAAACCTAAATCAGCCCATAAAGCAGCTAAGACAGGAGTTAAACTGAATCCAGACGATCCACAGGGCAGAATTAACTTAGCTTTAGCAATGCTGGAAATAGGAGAAAAAGGTGTTAGACCTCATGTAGAGATAGCCCAGCAAATGATTATGGCTGATAAAGATTGGCTCGAAGAAATTAAAAATAATATTAAGGATGGTTTTGAGAGAAGAGGTGAATGGCCTAGCCTTAGTCGAGTTGAAAGTTGGTTATTTGATGTTTAGACCAATTTTTTGGGTAAATCAAATAATTGATAAAAAATAAGGTTGAGAGCTTCCCCTGTCAAGGAGATAAAAAGGGATCATTTTGCTGGCAAATAAATTGGTTAACGGCTCCCACCCTATGGGAAGTTCCACTTTTCATAGGTTGGGATAGCGTTTAGCACTCCGTACAACATGGGTTTTGCTAGTGCAAAGCTCCGCTTTTAATGTCGCGGAGCATTAATGCTCCTTGTGCGTAGCAAAACAGCTGCCGCCGACATGAAAATGCTGCGCGAGATGTTTGCGGAGCATTCCGTCAGGCAAAAGCAAAGCTCCTCCGCAGCAGTGGGAAACCTCGCTATATCCAATCGACTAAGAGAAAGGAAATTTCTGATTTTTGTCGTCTCTGGCTTTGGTCAGTCAAAGTTACTGTTTTGCTAACGGAAAACTCCGTTTTTCATGTTAGGAACATGAAAAGCTTTTTGCTGCGCGACATTTTTGCGGAGTATTCTGTCAGGAAAAAGCAAAGCTCCTCCGCAGGAGGCAAGAGGCAGGTAAGACTCAGGAGGCTAACTGAAAAAACAAATGTATAGTCTTTAAAAAACTTAATGATTCATATAAAAACTTTACGACAAACCAGAAAAAATCATGTTATGATTTTTAGAACTTCAGAGATTACTTAATCACCATAAAGTAGGAAATCCCTAAGAGCTTATATAGCTCTACTAACTATCTAGATGATAATCGATCAAAAACTTGAAAAATGCTAATTTGGCAGCAAATTTCAGGTTAAATCTAAAACAAGAAGATTGACTTAAAATATTTAAGTAAAAAACTTAAATTTAAGTCAATTAATGTTCTATAAAAATCAGGCTCACTAAGAGAAATTATTTGCACAATTCTAGGTGAAGATGAAGTGCATTGGTAATATTCTATGAAAACCGAAAAAAAATTGCTCGAAGTCAAAAAAACTGACTAGGCAAGAAAAAAAGTAGGTTAACTAAACACAAATCAATCAAAAATGTTTTTTAGGATGTGAGGTTGGTACTCAAAGTACCAAACATACAAAGTAAGCCTAGGGATGCTAAAACAGTTTTTTAGTAGTTAGTAAGCTTTTTTAGAGAACTAAAGATTCTCTTGTATAAATCTCGATTAAGAGAGTCAAACCTAATTTTTAGATAATGCTAAGGAGTTGAAGTACAATGACATTTAATAATCAAGTTAATAACCTAGATGACGTTAATGTAAAGCCTGAAACTCGTAACCACAAAGGATTTTTTGTTCAGGAAGGCGATTATAAACTGATGAGTATTGATGAGTCTGGTTGGGCTTTAATTTGTCTAGATGATGCAGTATGTCATTATGTAGATCCAGATAATTTGCAAGAAACAAAAGAATTAATCGAAGAATCGGTAACTGTTCAGAAATAAAAGTTTGAACTACCTATAGATTTAGATTGAAAAATGATTTGGGCAAGCTGCCTTCCCAGTTATGGCAGCTTGATTCTTTTTGATAAATTTGACAAATTTCAAGAAGCCAAAATATTTTTTAGAGCAGGCTGAACATTGGGATACTGATACTCAAAGCCAGAAGCTTGAGTTTGTTTTGGTAAAACTTTTTGACCTTCTAATACAACTACAGCACCATCGCCCAATAACAATTCAATGGCAAAATTAGGTACAGGTATCCAAGAAGGTCGATTTAAAGCTGCTCCTAAATCTTGACAAAATTCTCCCATTCGTACAGGATTAGGAGCAGTAGCGTTAAATACACCTTGTATTTCTGGGTGGCGTAGACAATGTAAAATTAAACCTACCAAATCATCAATATGCACCCAAGAAAACCATTGCCTACCACTACCAATAGGTCCACCAGCGAATAACTGGAAGGGAGTTAACATTTTCGAGACAGTACCTCCCATACCCAATACAATACCAATCCGCAAAATAATTAATCTGACCCCTACATCCTTCACAGGTTGGGCCGCCGTTTCCCAAGCTTGACAAACCTGAGCCAGAAAGTCATTGCCACTATTGCTAGTTTCATCAAAAGTAGCCGTTTCGCTGGTGCCATAATAACCAATAGCTGACCCACTAACCAATACGGATGGTTTAGAATTAGCTTGGGCGATCGCCTCGACCAATTTTTCCGTAGTTACCTTACGACTATCCATAATTTCTCGCTTTCGACTAGCATTCCAACGCTCATCAGCAATACCAGCACCTGCCAGATTAACTACACCATCACAGCCATCTATAGATTTTTGCCAAGCACCAGACTGTTTTGGCTCATAGGCAACTATTTCTAAATTAGGATAAGCTGAGTTAGGAAAAATTCGTTTTGCTTTTTCTAGGTTGCGGGTTAAAACTAATATTTGTTCTCCTTCTGAATGTAGACGCTGCACCAAGCGACTTCCAACAAACCCTGTTGCTCCTGTAATAGCTACTTTCATTACTAAAAATTCTATTGACGATACTTTTATCTTTCATATAGTAGGTTACATCGCTTTTGAGATAGATTACCTCACGTCACAATCAAAACCTTGTTGTTGGTAGTGATGGCTAAAATTGTAGGTAGAAAAACCTAACCCCCCAACCCCTTTCCCTGCAAGGGAAGGGGGGAATACTTTGGCCCTCTCCTGCAAGTAGAGGGGTTGGGGCAGAGGTCTTCATTAACTCAAATTTACCCACATTTTAAAGCT
>NZ_JBNHER010000337.1:9928-23611 GCF_050015975.1 Dapis purpurea BLCC-M126
CTCTCCTTGCAGGAGAGGGGTTGGGGCAGAGGTCTTCATTAACTCAAATTTACCCACATTTTAAAGCTAGATGAGCTACTACTAGGATGTCTAGACTCATGTTATGGGTAAAAAAACCTAACCCCCCAACCCCCTTCCCTGCAAGGGAAGGGGGGGAATATTCTCCTCTCTCCTTGCAGGAGAGGGGTTGGGGCAGAGGTCTTCATTAACTCAAATTTACCCGCATTTGAAAGCTAGATGAGCTACTACCCAGTCTGCAAAATTAATTTAACATTTATCAGTAAAGAACAGGAAACGGAAAAAATAAATAAGTAGTAATCATTGAAGATAGTTTTGCTCAAGTAGCAGGAAATTATTTCACATATATAGCTTTAAACTATTTGTGACATATCTAAAGTGAATTGGTATTACTTCATAAATACTAGGTAACAAAAAAAGATATATGAAAAAATTAAACTTTTTAATTGCTGGTATCAGTGCCATTGCAGCAGGTAGTCTTGCCACATATCTTTACTTTAAAAATATAGCAATCAAAGTCTCTAGTCCCCTCAACAGCGCCCAAGTTGTGCCAGAATCGGCAATTATGGCCACTTTTTTCCATCCTAATCAGGAAGCCATAACTAAATTAGAACAATTTGGTACTCCTGAAGCAAGAACGTTGATTAGTGAGAGTTATACAGAATTTCAGCAAGAAAATTTAGCTGAGACTAATATTGATTGGGAAAAAGATATTAAACCTTGGTTGGGAGGAGTCATGTTGGCCTTTGTTCCTGGTGAGGAAGGGCAAGATACCGATCCTGTAAATATTTTGATGGTAGTGGGAATTAAAAATAAATTAGAAGCTTTGAGATTTGTTACTAAATTGAAAGGGGAAGACGAGAGTAAGGTAATAAAGAAAAAATATCAGGGGGTGACTATTCGAGAAGTTACTGATGAGACGGGGAAAACTTTTAATTTAGCAATTTTGGGAGATTATTTGGCGATCGCTCCCATAGCAGCAGCAGTGGAAGATGCTATTGATACGTTTCAGGGTAAGAGTGTTTCGATGAGTAAAAATGCTACTGAGACTTTACAGCAGAATGCAGGGGTTGAGAATACTATTGCTACTATTTTTATTCCTGACTATAGTCAGTTTGTTACAGAATTTGCGGACGATCTGCCTGAGAATCAAAAGTTGTCTGTTGAGAGTTTAGAGCAGTTTGAGCAAATAGATTCTATGGTGATGGGAATAGGAGTTGATGATGCGGGCGTCCGGTTGCGAGCAGTGACTAAGTTGGTTTCTCCATTGTCTCCAGACTTAACTAAACCTGTATCGGGTGATATTTTACAACGGTTTCCGGTGGAGACAATGATGTTTATCAGTGGCATGGGTATTAGTCAAAGTTGGTCGCAGCTTGTGACTCAAGCACAGGAAAATGAAGATTTGCAGGATGCTTTGGGTATGGTGAGGAAGACTTTTGAGGAAGTAGGTTTGGACGTGGATCGAGAAGTGTTTAGTTGGATGGATGGAGAATTTGCTATTGGTTTGATTGCATCAAATCAGGGAATTTTAGCAACAACTGGAGTTGGGGGAGCGATGGTTTTCGAGACGAGCGATCGCTCTGCTGCTGAGGCAACATTGAAAAAGTTAAATCAGATGGCGATTAAAAATGCGGGTGTAGCGGTTAAGGAAAAACAGATGGGAGCGCAGTCATTGACGGAATGGCAAATGGTTGGTATTGGTACATTTTTTGGATATGGGTGGTTGGATGATAATACTTTGTTTGTGGGGCTGGGAAAACCATTAATAGAGGTAATAATGAGTATTCCTGATGATAGTTTGATTGATAGTGAAGATTTTGAGGAAATTTTGGGATCTTTGCCAAAGTCGAATCAGGGTTATTTTTATTTGGATATGCAGCAGGCTATGGTTTGGGTGAATCGTTATCCGTTTGTAAATGTGGTCATACCATCGGAGGTAAAGACGATTTTGAATTCTATTCGGGGTATTGGAGTAACAGGAAGTTGGTCAGATGAGTTGACGAATGAGATGGAGATGTTGTTGGCGTTGTAGGATTTATCAAAACGTTGGTTGAAGATCCGCGCTCTTCCGCAGGGGAGCGTCGGGATGAAAACCAATCAATGTTACAAGTTTACAAATAATCTGTTATATCAAATCCGGTTGAATACTTATTATATGGTTGGGGGGATGGGGAGATGGGGAGATGGAGATCAACCCCTGACCACTCTCCGGTGCGGAATTTAGCGAGATATCTATTAAAGTAATTGAAAAAATTATCAAGACATATCCTATGACCAGATTCTATGTGCAATTAACCGGATTTGATATCAAAGGAGAAGGTTTGATATAGAATCTGGTTGAATACTTGTCATTGCGCCCGTTTCATGTCGGACGTTTGCCCAGCATTCCGCAGGAAAGGATGAAAAGTAAATAATTTTAGGGTTGAGGAGATTGCCTCCTTCCATTCCTTTACAGTCGCAGTGACTTAGGTATAGTAATTATCCGGATTTGATATGAAACCACTTTTCAACAGGATTTTATATGAGACTATAAAATCACGATATATCTTGAATAATAGCTTGATCAGGACTTACGCATGAGGTAAGAAAAACTAGGATTAGAGATTGCTTCCCTGTCGGTCGCAATGACTAAAATACTTTGTACTGCGTAACTCCTATTAATTTAACAACGCCTTTTTTTGCAAAGTCTCTGAAGGTAACTCCCCAAACATGGCTTTGTAATCTCTAGTAAAATGACTCGGACTGTAGAACCCAAATTGACTGGCAAGGATGGCGATGTTACAATTTTTGGCTTCGCTTGCTTTCAGGCGTTGTCGCACTGCATTAAGTCGTCGTACTTTGAGATAGCGCATGGGACTCATGCCAAATAAGTCCTGAAAACCATAAGATAAGGCAGAACTGCTAGACTCTAAATTGTCAGCTAGTTGTTTTAAAGTCACAGGTCTATCTAGGTTAGCTAACATTTGTGTTTCTGCTTGGACAATCAACTTTGCTCTTCGGGAAGGTTTGAGGAAGCACTTAGAATTTAACTTAATGGGAATATTACGAATTAACAAAGGAAGAAAATCATCAGCAGCGGGTTTCTCAAAGAGAAAATGATTAAAATAACAATGTGATATTGGAGAAGTCATCGGAGTTTCGCTTTCGGCAAAGGAATAGCAGATAGCCAATTCAAAAGTGTAGCATTTATAGCAGTCCCCAGGGGGATTAGGATATTCTCAAAATGTTAAATTTAGTTACAGCAAAAATTTAACTTTTGACTTTTAACTTCTGACTTCTGACTTTAGCTATACCAGCTATAGTTAAAAAAAAATTTAAAACTTTTAACTTTTAGCTTTTAACTTTTGAATTAATTATGACAAACACTCCAGAAAATCCTAATGACCAAATCAACCTTTCCACCCCCAGAAAATGGAGACGAATAATAATTATCAGTGGTCTAGGATTAACTACTGTCTTAGTACCAGGGGCAATAGCAGGAATCTGGTTTGTACAGAATCAATTAGCTCCAATGGTTAGTGAGAGTCTAACCAAGCTAATGCAAAGACCAGTCAAAGTGGGAGAACTGAGAAAGTTTGGCCTGGGTTACATAGAATTTGGCCCTTCGTCCTTACCTCCAACTTCAACTGACTCAATTAGTGCCTCTACAGAAGTAGTCAAAGTAACTTTTCCTCTTGGACCAATTTTATTCAAAACCGTAAAACTGGATATTACATTCGGAGAATCTCAAGCAATTGTACAGCAAGAAGCTAATGGTTCATTTGCCATACCACAATTGGCAGAGTTACCTCCTCCACCATTAGATATTGACATTGAAAAGCTAAGTTTCCCCAAACTAAATGTTACTATTGAGCCGTCGGAAAAGGGAAAATCTGCTACTCCCATTCTGTTAGATCTAAGCAAAAGTGAAGTTCTCGCTGAAGATGAAGAAGAACGTTGGTTAATAAATCTTAATGGCAAGGTTTTAAATGGTGGTAATTTTAAAGTTAACGCTCATGCTAATCTTAAAACTTTCGTTATTGATGCTGATGTTGTAGCAAAAAAGCTGCAACTGCCAATATTTGCTCCTTTAGCATTAGCTATAGAAAATATTCCCGATATATATGTAGAAAGGGGGGAGTTAGATGCGAACCTCAGCACTCAGGTTAAAATAGCTGAGAATATTGCAGATATTTTGCAGGATGTTAGAGGAAAGGTTCGCTTACGAGAGTTGAATGCTAGTACCGATATCCTGAGCAACTCGGTTAACTTGAATACGGTTGCTAATATTGCTTGGCCAAAAGTTAATGTCGAAAACTTAAATGCAAACTACGGGAATATTGGGGTAAAACTCCGAGGTGCAGCGGAAACAGCAAGAGACTTAGACTTACAAAATATTAAACTTGATTTGCAAGCGGAAGTTTTGCCTGTTTCTTTTGAAACTCTGTTTAATACAGCAACAAGAGAAATTAATTTACTCTCGAATAACACTACATCAGTAGAAACTAAACAACAGTTACAGCAGATAAGCAGTCAAATTCAAAATATTAGACCTTTATTAGAAGGGAAAGTAAAAACTGATGTTAACCTTTCTGGAAGTTTACTTAAACCAGTCGTGTCAGGAAAAGTTGAGACTACTGAAGTTACCAGAGTTGACAGGTTAAGGTTTAGAGATATTGCTACTAAGTTTACTATTAGTCCTGAGTTAAACCAAGAGTTTCAACCTGTTAATTTAAGTGCCAGTTTCTCAGACTTACAAATTAACCCAGTAGTGGGAGGGAAAATAAGTGGTAAAGGCGACATTTCAGAATTGAGAATTGAGAATTCAGAATTGAGAATTCAGGAGTCAGGAGAAAGTAAAGAAGGAGTTAGGAAGGAGCAAGAAACGAAATTTAATCCAATTGTTGACTTAGACTTGCGGGTGCAAAATTTACCTGTGGAGGCGATCGCTCAACAATATGGCATTACTTCACCTCTTCCCATCGGTGACTTTTCCACAGATGTTAAAATTGCTGGTGCGTTGGAAACTCTCAAAGGGCAAATTCAATGGCAGTTACCAAAAGCAGTTTATCCTTTGAGTGGTGCGGTTGATATTATTAATAGTCAGGCAAATATTAAAAATACTATTGTTAAAATTGGTGGCGGAACAGTTAATATTAATGGCAATGCAAACTTGGAAAACTGGCAACTAAGCGCTACTGCTAATCAAATTAATTTAGATAATTTAGAACCTTTACAACCTTTAGGTTTACCATCAGGATTAGAAGGCATTGTTAATGGTCAAGCAAATCTTTCTGGTCTGACAAGTAAGTTTTCAATTAATAGTATTAATGGAGATGTGAGCGGGGTAGCTAATATTGCTGGTGGTCAAGCAAACCTTAATGCTCAGATAAAGAATAGTAATGTGGAAGGAAAAGGAACAGCTACTCAACTGAGTTTAAGTGCTTTAGAAAGAATTGCTAGAAATTCGGATATTCTGATAAGTCCTAATCCAATATTATCTGGTCAAACTGATGGGAGAATTAATGGTGAAGCAACTGTATCTGGGAATCTAAATAATTTAAGTTTAGCAGGAATAACAGCTAATCTTGACGGCAATCTTAATCTTGCTAATGGCAGAATTAATGCTAGTGGCAAAGTTAATAATGGTGGTTTCCAAGCATTAGTTAATACTCAAGAATTGCCAATCAATCCTTTACTAGATTTAGGCGTGTCTGCGGTAAATTCAGGAATCATTACTGACCAGGAACAATTAAATCTGATTAAGACAAATATTCCCAGAGTCAAATCTCTTAACGGTCAACTAAATGGCAATGTTAATTTATCAGGAAATTTAACGAACCTTGACCCAGAAGTTATCAAAGAAAATCTCACTGGAAATTTAACGGGAAATCTGAAAATTGAAGCAGGAACAATTAATGCTTCAGGCAACTTAAACAGAGGGAATTTCCAAACTACAGTTAACACAAATCAAATTTCTCTAACTGCTGTCGAAAAATTATTCACAGAATCCGGATTAGTTGCCACTAAAACCAATATTTTACCAAGAAATACTGACGGAAATATTCAAGGTGGAGCTACAGTATCTGGAAATATTAATAATTTAACTCCTGAAGGAATTACTATTAATGGAGATGGCAAAGTAATTATTGCTGGAGGAACAATTAACGCTCAAGGAAAATTAAATCAAGGAAATTTTCAAGCTTCAGTTAATAGCAGTAAATTAGCAGTAAATCCTCTTATAGATTTAGGGGAGTCAATTTTGTTATCCGGCTTAATACCTGTAGAAGCTAATGAAATTAAAACTATACAGACTCAAATTCCTATTGTTAAATCTTTAAATAGTCAAGTAAATATAAATGCTAACTTGTCTGGAAATTTAACAAATTTGGCTCCAGAGGCAATAACCGCAACAGCTAAAAGTCAGCTATTTATTGATGAGAATAAAATTGATGTTGATGGAAGACTTAATCAAGGTAACTTTTTTGCTGATGTTGAAACAGACAAAATTAGTTTACGGACTATAGAACAAACAATTAGAAAAACTGGTTTAGTTGCTATTCCCCCTAGCGCAACTTTACCCCCAGGAATAGAAGGAGAAATTTTTGGGAATTTAAGCGTATTTGCTAATCTCAATAATTTGAATCCTAAAGCTATTGCTGCTGATGGAAGTGGAAAATTAATAATTGGAAATAACACAATTAATGCTACGGGTAAATTAGAGCGAGGAAATTTTGAAGCAGTAGCGATCGCTGACCCTATTCCTCTAAGTTTTGTCAAAAAAATAGCTAAAGAAACTGGAGTAATTACCCCAGAAATTTTAACTTCTTTAGACACAATAAATGGCAATATTCTGGGAAATGCTAAATTAGCAGGAAATTTAGAAAATTTAAATCCAGAAGCTATAGCTGCTGAAGCAGAAGGTAAACTAATTTTTGCTGAGGGTGGGGCAGTAAATATTAGTGGAGAATTAGTCGGTCAAAAATGGCAAGCTGCTGTAGTGGGAGACCAAATTCCTTTAGAGCAATTTTCCGCAGCAATAGAAAAACAAGAAGAAGCAAAACCTGCCGTTGCTGCTATTAGACAAGCTCAACAATTATTAGGGCAAGCCGAAAATTTACCTGTAATTGGAGGATTATTTAATAGCAAGATTGACTTATCGGGAAGTCTGGCAAATTTAACTCCAGAAGCGATTCAAGCAAAAGCAAAATTAACACTTTCAGAATTACCAGTCATTCAAAAGTCTTTCAATGGTTTGTTTGGCTGGAATGGCAAACAAATAGAAATAGAAAAAGTTACTATTCCGCCAGAAGTTAATGCTGATGGAATAGTAGGTGTAGATTTTCCTCCACAAAAACCTCCGACTATTTCTGGAATTAATATCAATGTCAATTTGTCAGATTTTAATTTAGCATCTCTGCCAATAGACAAGTTAACAGAAGATTTGCCTATAGAAAAAAGAGGTGAATTATTAACAGGTAGAGTAAACTTTGATGGTAAAGTTATTGGAAAATCTATTGCCGACTTAAACTTAGTTGGTGATGTGGCTTTGAGAAATTTAGCAGTAAATTCAGTAGATTTTGATTCCGAATTATCAGGTGAATTAAAAGCAGGAATTACTCAAGGAGTAAACTTTAAAATTGCTGGTAATAATGACCGTATAGAATTAGTGTTAGATGAAACTTATTTTCCTACTGCTTTCTTAGTTAAACGCGACCAAGCAAAACTAGCAGGAGTTACCGAAGGAGCAAACTTTCTAGTAACATTAGAAAAATTTCCTCTAGGTTTATTAGGTATAGCACCAGCAGAGCAGTTTGGTATTGGCGCAGTTACGGGAGTTGCATCCGCAAAAATAGCTTTATCCGATCTGAGAACATTTGACCTTAACTCAATCAAAGCAAATG
The DNA here is from genome assembly GCF_050015975.1 of Dapis purpurea BLCC-M126. Taxonomy (NCBI): domain Bacteria; kingdom Bacillati; phylum Cyanobacteriota; class Cyanophyceae; order Oscillatoriales; family Microcoleaceae; genus Dapis; species Dapis purpurea. The sequence continues at coordinate 17,833 of NZ_JBNHER010000337.1, forward strand.
GAAACTTAGCAGTGACAAAACCTGGAATTGGTTACATAGATGCTGAAAGTTTCACAGCAGATATAAATTATGCTCAAGGAAAAGCAAATCTTAATGACGGGACATTATTATTAGGTGAAAGTCGATATGTCTTACAAGCAATGGTTGATATTAATTCATCTGCTGCTAGTTTTAATCCAAAATTTGCAGCAACTCTCAATATAGAAAAAGGAGAAGCGCAGGATATTTTGACCGCCCTCCAATGGTTTGACTTAGAAGATATTGGCCGAGGTATAGCAACTCCAAATTATGCTAGTGCAGCAGATGTACAAACATCAGCAGCAGGTTTTCCAGAAAATACCCCTGTAATTATGCAATTGCGTCGGTTTGCCGAAATTCAAGCATTGCTTAAACAACAGGAAGAAAGCGAACAACCAGACACTCCTATACCAATACCACCTCTTGCCGATCTAGATGTCACTTTTTCGGGTGAAATAATGGCACAAGGTTCTTTACAATCTGGTGTTGATGGGAAATTTGATATCAAAGGTAGTGGTTGGAATTGGGGAATTTACAAAATAGATAATTTTCTCGTACAGGGTAAGTACGAAAATGATATATTGACAGTCAAACCCCTAGAAGTGAAAGTAGGGGAAGCATTGTTAGCTTTTAATGGAGACTTGAGTCCAGAAAATCAAAGTGGGAAATTACAACTAAAAAATGTAGACTTGGCAGAAATACAGAAGTTTGCCCAGAGTTATGTACCGCCAAATATCAATATTACAGGAAAGTTGAATTTAGAAACAGAGTTGGGGGGGAATTTTGAAGACCCCAGAGCTATAGGTGAAGTTAAGATAGTAGATGGAACTCTAAACGAACAACCTATTGAAAACGCACAAACAGATTTTAGTTACAATGTCGGACGACTGCGTTTTGGTGGAGGTCTTTCTATAATTGGAGACCCTATTTTATATAGAGGTGATGTACCCATTGAATTACCCTTCGCTACAGTTTCCGCAGGCAGTGATAGAATTAACGTCAGCGTAAATGTCAAAGATGATGCATTCCAAATAGTAAATATTTTGACTGATCAGGTAACTTTAGACTCAGGTAAAGGAGATGTATTATTGCAGCTAAAAGGAACATTACAAGAACCACGAGCAGAAGGATATGCCAAATTTGTAAATGTTAGTATAACAGCAGCAGCGTTTCCCGATCCTTTAACAGACGTAGAAGGTACAGTTTTATTTAATGGCGATCGCATCGAAGTCAAAGAAATTCAAGGAAACATTAGTGATGGTGTTGTTGAAGTTGTTGGTGCTTTACCACTATTGCAACCTTTTAGCAGCGAAGATCCAGACATCAATAACCCTCTAACAATTACCCTAGAGAAACTTAACGTAGACTTTAAAAAAGCTTTTCAAGGTGGTATTAATGGTAAAGTAGTAATTACAGGTGCAGCTTTGCAACCCGATGTTGGTGGTAACGTAGAAGTATCCCAAGGTAAGATATTTTTGAATCAAGCAGCAGGTTTAGCTGGTGATTTCGCCTCTAATGGAGAAAATCAAACAGATGGAGGAAGCTTTGGTATGGGAGAATTTGAGATCGGCTTGAATGATTTTCAGTTGATATTGAGCGATAGCCTAGAGATGATTAGTCCAGGACTAGCTAATTTTCAAGCCATAGGTGATTTAAGGATAAATGGTACTCTCAGCGATATTCGTCCCAGTGGTACAATTAACTTAGAAGGAGGTACAATTAATTTATTTAGTACAAATTTGCGTTTAGATCGTAGCTATAACAATACAGCTAAATTTATCCCGAATAATGGACTTGACCCCGTGCTAGATATACAATTATTAGCATCAGCCTTTGAAACCAGTGGCTCATCAGCACCAAGATCGAGTTCGGCATTTTCTGCTGAAACAGTCGATGCTCCATCACCAGGCACATTGAGTAGTAGCCAGAGAATTAAAATTATGGCTAAAGCAACAGGACCGCTATCAGAATTAGAAGACAACCTAGAGTTGACTAGTTCTCCGCAGCGAACAGAGACACAAATAGTCAGTTTATTAGGTGGTAATATTGTTGATACCCTTAGTGCAGACAGAAGTTTAGCATTAGCAAATGTGGCAAGTACCGCTCTATTTAGTAGCATACAACAGGATATTATTGAAGCCACTGGATTAAGTGAATTTCGGATATTTCCTGCGACTATTCCTAAAAGTGGCTCACAACGTGCTTCTAGTTTAGGTTGGGGTCTAGAGGTTGGTATTGACGTGACTGATAAATTCGGAGTATCTGCAACTATACTTGATGCAACAGAGTTGTCTTTGGATTATCAAATTAATGATAAAGTGCGTCTCCGTGGAGGTAGTAATTTCGATGATAATGCTGTGTTGTCAATTCAGTATGAAACCAGATTTTGAATTTATTAAAAATAGGGAATAGGGCAGGGCAAACGCATCTTATTTTGAAATTCTGACAGGGTAACGATCTTAGGGATCTGAGTATTTATGCTTATCACCCATCTAAAGCTTAACAGCAGAAGGTTCCAGAATTTAGATGCGTTTGCCCTAGGGAATAGGGAGAAGAATTGATTATTTATGCAAGATAATTTATTTTATTTTTTCTTATGGGAACTGTTCCACTATCCCCATTATATCATGTCCGGTTGAATAGTTATAATTAAAGTTCGTATAATAGCTCTCAGCCCTAAGTATATATCGGGCTGAAGCCCTACTACAAACAAAAACTTTTTGATCACTGATTATCCGGACATGATATTACTCCTATTCTCCCGCGTATCCTTAATCTAAAATACTTTAAAATAGCCCTGCCCTGGAAAAGGGGGGATCTATGACTTCTCAAACAACTTGTTATTTAGGTGCGTAAATCCTGATAAAATATTGATGACCTTATTAGTAATATCATGTCCGGTTGAATAGTTATAATTAAAGCTTGTAGTAGGGGTTTATCCCTATCTTATATCGGGATAAACCCCTACTACAAACAAAGATTTTTTTAATCACTAATTCTCTGGACATGATATGATACCAACTTATGAACACAAAATTGGCTCATCCCATGATGCCACAAGCTAATCACGATGAGTTAGCACGGCAAAACTTTGCCTACAGTTTGAGAAAATATATGTCTACGAAAATGCTGCCTGAGTTGAAAGTAGTATATGAAGAAACTGTCAAACCACAATTTGAGCGAGAAAACCAACGTCCCCCTCAAGACCGTTATGAAATTCGGCGGCGTATGCAGCAACAACAATACTATAAATGGTTGAGTAGCTTGAAGCGGACTATCCAAGAAATGATGTGGGAGTCAGTTGCGACTACAGTTGAACGTCAGCTACCAGAATTGATAAAACAAGCAAAATATCGAGTAGCACCCCAGGGAACACTCACCTTAGATCCAGAATTGAAAATACCAGTCTACCAAACTGCTGTAGATATTCATTGTATGCCAGGAGGATATAATGGCGAATACACTCAAGATGATATATCTGCTGGTGCTATCTATGATTTGGGAGTTTACATATATGGTATGAGAAACCGTGACTCTATTCGCGATGTCAGAGGTCAGACAGTTATTCATAAATTCTTGAAGCAGCAATATCCAAATTTTCAGCCTGGGAAAATTCTAGATATGGGTTGTACAGTCGGAGCTAACACCTTGCCTTATGTAGATGCTTACCCAAATGCTGAAGTTTATGGCATCGATCTAGCTCCTGCCATATTACGCTATGGTCATGCACGAGCAGAGTCTTTAGGAAAACGGGTGCATTTTAGCCAACAGAATGCTGAGAAGACTAACTTCCCAGATGAATCATTTGATTTGGTGGTAAGTCATATTTTTCTACATGAAATACCTGTGCCAGCAATTAGAAATGTTTTCCGCGAAAGTTATCGTTTATTAGCTCCAGGTGGGATAATGATACATCAAGATGCGCGTTTGTATCGTCATCTAGATTTATATACTGCATTCCTCTACGATGAAGAAACAACTAATAATAATGAACCCTTCTGGAGTGCGATGCGAGATTTAGATTTAGTAGCTGTAGCACGAGAAGCAGGTTTTTCTAGAGATAGTCTCATTGACACACTGCTCGAACAAGATAATGGAAGACAGTCATTCATTATTGTTGGTACTAAATAAAATTGAGAATGTAGAATTGAGAATGTAGAATTGAGAATTATTAAATTTTGTATTTCAATTCATAATTCATAATTCTGGTAACATTGAGAGCGAAAAGACAAACAAAAAAAAAGATGATTCCTAAACAAGCCAAAGGCAAGCGACCAGATTATTTGGATAACACAGATAACGATAAATTACTGGCAATAATAATGGCATTAGCAGGGGAAGTTTCTGTATTGCGGGAACGCCTAGATACAATTGAAAAATTAGTAGTAGCTAAAGGTATCATTTCCTCCGAAGATATTGAAAATTATCAGCCAGATGCACAATTAAATGAGGAACGGGAGCAATGGCGGGCTGATTATCTTGCTAGAATACTCCGAGCTGTGCAGAATAGTTAATTGCTATAATACAATGAAAAAAACAGTTGAGAAAGTTGCTATTATTGGTGCCGGGCCTGGTGGTCTAGCAACAGCGATCGCTCTGAGAAAACAAGGTATTGATGCTCGTGTGTACGAGCGTGCTGGAGAATTTCGTCCTGTGGGAGCAGGTGTAGGTTTGCACCCTAATGGTTTGAGATGCCTAGATGCAATTAAGCCAGGTATAGTAGATATACTAAAATGTTCAGGTTGTAAAGTTGAAAAAGTGACTTTAAAAACAGTCACTGGAGAAACTATTATGACCTACGAAAGTCCAATGTTCAAAAAATATGGACAACCAACATTAACTATCTGGTGGTATCGTTTACAACAGATTTTAGCATCATATCTACCATCAGAAGTCATTCACCTGAATTATCGTTGCATTGGTTTTGAACAAAATGAAAATAGCGTTATCACCAACTTTGAGAATGGAAAAACTGTTGAGTCAGATTTGCTAATTGGAGCTGATGGGGTAAACTCTACAGTTAGAGAAATATTGATTGGTGATAGTCAACCTCGATATGTTGGCAGTATGTCTTGGCGAGCTGTTGTAAATTATAAAGATGATTTACTACAACAAAATGAAGTCATCTTGATGAAAGGAGAAGAAAGTATAGTGTTCCTACTTGGTGTAGGGGAAGGAAATATGAGTTGGCTAGCGCGGAAGTTATTGCCAGACTCTACACTTTCTTCTACTTTGGCTGAAGCAAAGTCTCGTGTCCTTAGAGAATTTGCTAATTGGATGGAACCAGTAACAGAACTGATAGCACAGACAGATCCTAAACGGATATTGGAAGGACCAATATGTGACAGACTGCCATTGAACCAATGGAGTTATGGCAGGGTAACGTTATTGGGAGATGCTGCTCATCCGATGACACCAGCAGCAGGACAAGGAGCTAATACTACTTTTGAAGACGCCTATGAACTTGGTGAGTGTTTGTACAACTTCCCAGACCTACAAACTGCCCTTACCAACTACGATAACCGTCGCATTCAGCGTACAGCAATTATTCAAACCCATAGTGCAGCGCGGGAGAAACTTTATTATCAACCTTTCCAGCAAACTAACCAACAGTTACAACAAGAACGTGAAAATTTTGAAAATTGGATGTATGATTACGTTCCAAATTCAGAGTTGCGTCTGAGATCTTGGCAATAAATAGTTACAGTATAGAACCCATTTGGTATCTCTAAAAAATTAGGCGATCGCTAACCTCTTAAGC
>NZ_JBNHER010000338.1:0-10518 GCF_050015975.1 Dapis purpurea BLCC-M126
AGGGGAGGCTTTAAACCAGAATTATTTAATTATTAATAATTAATAATTGGGTAAGGAATGATAAGGAGGCAGGAGTCAGAATTATCCCTTGATTTTTCTAGCTCGCGTCAACCCAAAATCCTAACTTTATGCAGCTCTAAGGAGCAAAAACCTTGTACTTTTTCCAGACCTGAAACGGCTAAAACCTTTACCTGTCAATGCTTTAAAATTTAATCAGCAAGCCCTAATTAATTATTCACAAAAAATGAAAACTGATAACTGAAATGACAAATTGTAATCAGAATGAAGTCGAATTATTGTCCGAGCTAATATTTGGTCTAAAAATGTCTCAAGGAGACTTTCGGCTATTTCTAGCTCTTTGTAATAATCTAACTCAGCGCGATCGCCTAATCCAAAGACTCCAAGCGTCTTTTTCTGGAGACTTAGCAAAGTTGGAGTTAAATGAGTCGGTTAGAGAGGTTTATGGAACTATCTGCAAACAATTAGGAGACCAACAACCAGATGCTTTTATGGTTTGGGGTTTGGAGTCAGTAAAAGATGTAGATAAATTGCTCGTATCTATGAGTTTAGTCCTGGATGAGTTTAGAAAAAACTTTCACTTCCCAATACTTTTATGGATAGATCAAGAGGTTTCCCGAAAGTTCATTCGGTTAATTCCTGATTTTGAAAATAGGGCAAGTTTGACTGTATTTGAAACTTCTACTCAAGAATTAATTGATTTTATTCAGCAGACGAGTGAAAGTGTTTATCAGAAAGTTTTAGAAAGTGGGGCAGGAATATTTTTAGATTATGCTGAGTTAGGTTTAGCAGAATCTAGTTATCAAGAGTTGGTAAAGGCTCGGCAGGAATTGGCAAATAGAGGAGTTAGCTTAGAACTAGAATTAGAGGCGGGTTTAGAATTTGTTTTAGGTAGGGCAACAAATAATTATGAGGAAATAGCGTTTGAGCATTATCAACGGAGTATCCAACTTTGGCAACAACTTAACAACCCATTGCGAGTGGCTCATACTAATTATTATCTGGGTTTATGGTGGCGTTTTTATTCTGTTAGAAATAGAGCAGAAAAACATAAGGCTTGTGAGAAAGCTTGCTCTTATTTTCAGAAGTCAATAGAAGGGTTTGAGGCAATTAACCGTCCAGACTTAGTTGCTAAGTTTATCAATGCTTGGGGAGAAGTTTTGCAGACTTTGGAGCGTTGGGATGAGTTGGAGACTGTTGCGAATAGGGCAATAGAAGTTTTAGATCCCCCCCAGCCCCCCTTAGTAAGGGGGGGGTTGGATGTTTCTTCCTTAGCAACAGAGGAGTCGGATGTTTCTCCTTCCTCCCCCCTTTCCAAGGGGGGAATGAGGGGGGATCATCAAACATCATTTCGACTAGCCCATGCCTACGATTTTCTCGCCGAATTTCAACTAGCTAAAAATAACTATAAACAAGCCAAAAAACTGGCTAAAACTGCTATAGAAATTTTCAACCAAACCCTAACGGCTGCATCTACTTGTCCCTCAGAAAAAGACAAAATAACCTTAGATTGGGAGAAGTATTCTCGTCTGGGTAGATATTTATTTTCTTTAGCCAAAGCTGAAAAAAGTTTAGGTGAAATTAAATCAGCAATAGGCAATTTTGAACAAGCCAAAGATACAACTAAACCTGAATATAACGCTGAATTTTACATTAATATCCTCACGGAATTACGAGAAATATATTACCAACAAAAAGCATATTTAGAAGCTTTTGAAATTAAACAGGATAAACTCAAGATAGAACAACAATTTGGGTTTCAAGCTTTTATCGGTGCAAATCGCTTGAGAGATATTAAAGTAAATATTAATCCGGCTTTACCTCAGTCGAAACAAAGAATTGATCAACAAAAATTTACTCAAGAAATTGCAGCATCAGGACGACAGTCTGATGTAGAAATATTACTGGAAAGAATTAGTCGCCCTGACTATAAACTGATAGTTATTCATGGGCAATCAGGAGTAGGTAAAAGTTCGATTTTGCAAGCTGGATTAGTTCCGACCTTAGAGGGAAAATCAATTGCTACTCGTGATGTGGTTGTTGTTTTGCAGCGAGTTTATGTGAATTGGATTTCTGAATTAGGTAAAATTCTCGCAGAAAAACTACAAGTAATTGCCAATTTAACAGTTAATTCAGAGAGTCTAAATTCGGCTGAGGCAATTTTTACTCAGTTGGACAATAATGGTAATGATAAATTCAATCTACTAACGGTTATCATTTTTGACCAATTTGAGGAATTTTTCTTTGAAAATAGCGAACCAAAGGATAGACGAGAATTTGCTCAATTTTTTCAAGAATGTTTAAAAATACCTTTTGTGAAAATTGTTTTATCCTTACGATCAGATTATATTCATTATTTACTAGAATTTAATCGCTTGGGGAATTTAGAGGCAATTAATAATAACATTTTAGATAAAAGTATCCTCTATTACTTCGCAAATTTTTATAAGTCACAGGCAAAATTAGTCATTCAAAAATTAACAGCAAATTCTCAATTTAAAATAAGTTCAAAACTGACAGAAAAATTGGTAGAAGACTTGGCAGATGAGTTGGGAGGAATTCGCCCGATTGAGTTGCAAGTTGTCGGGGCACAATTACAGAATGATAATATTACTACTCTAGAAAAATATCAAGATTTAGGAGATAATCCTAAAGCAAAATTGGTGGATAAATATTTAGCAGAAGTGGTGCGAGACTGTGGGGAAGAAAATAAACAATTGGCTTGGTTGGTGTTGTGGTTATTGACTGATGAAAATAATACTCGCCCTCTGAAAACTCAGGCTGAGTTGGTCAAAGAAAGTAAGTTGAATGTTGAGAATTTGGAGTTAGTATTAGATATTTTTGTTAAGTCAGGATTGGTATTTTTGTTGCCGGAAAATCCAGCAGATCGTTATCAGTTGGTACATGATTATTTGGTTGGGTTTATTCGGCAGAGGACAGGAAATGAAATACTAGAAAAACTGAAACAAGCAGAAGAAAAACAACGGCAGTGGCAAAAGTGGTCATTGAGAGGTTTAGTTGCTGGTTTATTGATAATGACAACATTGGCAGGAATGATGATAATATTTGCCTTGAGGGAACACAGGGAAGGTAAAGAAGCAAGAAAACAAACTGCTATTGCTCAGGCAAATGAGGCTAGAGTTTTGTCTACTTCAGGTGAAAGATGGCATGGTTTGATGACAGCGATGAAGGCAAGGCAAAAACAAATAGATGCTAAATTTGAGCCAATGGGTGAAGATGGTAGCAAGATTACAAATGCTTTCCGAATAGCAGTTTATAAAAATAACCAAGATGATAAGTTTGGAGAGTTTAACAGACTCCAGGGGCATAAGAATTATGTTTATGGTGTAGCATTTAGTCCTGATGGAGAGACTATAGCAACTGCAAGTGGTGACAATACTATTAAGTTATGGAACCGTAAGGGGCAGTTGTTACAGACTCTAATCGGCCATGAGGATAGGGTCTATAGTGTAGCATTTAGCCCTAATGGAGAGACTATTGCTACTGCAAGTCGTGACAATAAAGTAAAACTGTGGAGTCTTAAGGGGCAGTTATTGCAGACTCTAATCGGCCATAAAAATTCAGTCTGGGATGTAGCATTTAGCCCTGATGGAAAGACTATTGCCACTGCAAGTTATGACAACACTATCAAGTTGTGGAACTTTGAAGGGCAGTTGTTGCAGACTCTAATCGGCCATGAGAATTGGGTCTTTGGTGTAGCATTTAGCCCCGATGGAGAAACTGTTGGTTCTGCAAGTAGTGACAAGACAGTGAAATTGTGGAACCTTCAAGGAAAGTTGTTGCAGACTCTAACCGACCATGAGAATTCGGTCTTTGGTGTAGCATTTAGTCCTGATGGAAAGACTGTTGCTTCTGCAAGTAGTGACAAAACAGTGAAATTGTGGAACCTTCAAGGAAAGTTGTTACAGACTCTAACCGGCCATGAGGATAGAGTCTATGGTGTAGCATTTAGCCCTAATGGAGAGATTATTGCCACTGCAAGTCGTGACAATAAAGTAAAACTGTGGAACCTTCAAGGAAAGTTGTTGCAGACTCTAACCGGCCATGAAAATTCAGTCTGGGATGTAGCATTCAGTCCTGATGGAGAAACTATTGGTTCTGCAAGTAGTGACAAGACAGTGAAATTGTGGAACTTTCAAGGAAAGTTGTTGCAGACTCTAACCGGCCATGAGAATTCGGTCTTTGGTGTAGCATTTAGTCCTGATGGAGAGACTATTGCCACTGCAAGTCGTGACAATAAAGTAAAACTGTGGAACCTTCAAGGAAAGTTGTTGCAGACTCTAATCGGCCATGAGAATTCGGTCTTTGGTGTAGCATTTAGTCCTGATGGAAAGACTATTGGTTCTGCAAGTCGTGACAATAAAGTAAAACTGTGGAACCTTCAAGGAAAGTTGTTACAGACTCTTGTGGGGCATGATGATTGGGTCTTTGGTGTAGCATTTAGTCCTGATGGAGAGACTATTGCCACTGCAAGTAGTGACAAGACAGTGAAATTGTGGAACCTTCAAGGAAAGTTGTTGCAGACTCTAACCGGCCATGAAAATTGGGTCAATAGTGTAGCATTTAGCTCAGATGGAGAGACTATTGCTTCTGCAAGTAGTGACAAGACAGTAAAATTGTGGAACCTTCAAGGAAAGTTGTTACAGACTCTAATCAGCCATGAGGATAGGGTCTTTAGTGTAGCATTTAGCTCAAATGGAGAGACTATTGCTTCTGCAAGTTATGACAATACAGTGAAATTGTGGAACCTTGAGGGGCAGTTGTTGCATACTCTAACCGACCATGAGAAGTGGGTCAATGGTGTAGTATTTAGTCCCAATGGAGAGACTATTGCTTCTACAAGTGATGACAATACAGTGAAATTGTGGAACCTTGAGGGGCAGTTGTTGCAGACTCTAACCGGCCATGAAAATTGGGTCAATAGTGTAGCATTTAGCCCAGATGGAGAGACTATTGCCACTGCAAGTAGTGACAAGACAGTGAAATTGTGGACAAATTGGCGGATAGAAGATTTAACTAAACGCGCTTGCGAGTGGTTAAATGATTACCTGATTACCCATCCCCAGGAGTTAGAGGAACTCAGAATTTGCCAGACTGACTATCGCCTGAAAACAGCAGCTCGTAGTTGGGTAATAGAGGGAGAGAAATTGGCAAGGGAAAGCAACGGGGAAGCAGAAAAACTTGGAAAAGCAGTTGTAGCATTTAAAAAAGCACTGAAATGGAATTCAGATCTCGACCTCAAGCCAAATTTCAAAGCTTGGGCAGCATCATTAGGGGAGGCAGAAAAGTTGATGGAGGAAGGTACGAAATTAGCTAGAGTTGGAAAAATTGAGGCAGCAGTTGAAAAGTATCAACAAGCAAAAGAACTTGACAAAATTGCATTTATCCCTACTTGGCAAAATATTAACCCAGAAGCTAAAGCCAAATATCAAGCAGTAGATGGATTAGTGAATAAAGGAAGTGAGTTTGTGAGAACAGGTGACTTTAAGGAAGCAATTGAATCCTACAAACAAGGAGAAAAAATTGACCCTACTCAAATTTATGTTAGTAATTGGCATACACTTTGTCACCAAGGTACTCTTAATAAACAAGCTCCTGATGTTATGTTTGCCTGTGAAAAAGCAGTTGCCCTTAGCCCCAAAAATGGCAATATTATTGATAGTCGTGGACTTGCTAGGGCGTTAACAGGGGATATTGAAGGAGCAGTTGCAGATTTTCAGGAATATGTAAAATTGACTGATGATGAGAAGAAAAAAGCACAACGGCAAAAATGGATAAAAGCACTCCAGGCAGGGGAAAACCCATTTACTGATGAGGTTTTGCAGGAGTTGAGATAGTAGGGGCGGGTTTAGCCAAGAACTTTCATACAAGCGTGTTCAGTCTTCAAACCCCCCCTCATTATTGTCGTGCGGAATGTGGGTTCTAATTATTAACCAAATAAAAACTCTACAACTAATTGACAAATTTTTATAAAAATCCAGGGGATTAAGACAAAGAGAATAATTACTTCAACAATCCCAATAACAAAACCAATAATCAGATAAATAGCTCGGAAACATATTAAAAGAAACATGGAGTATTTAGGTTTTTTTGGAGACAGAGACTGATGACTCAAATTCGATTTAGATATATCTAATGTTTGCGAATTTGTTGTAAGTTTTATTTTTAAAATATTCTCACTCAAGTATCTGTAAATCATTGTCTCTTCCGGCGGATTCAAATTTATATTATATTTTTGAGAAAATTCTTTCTGAAAACTTTCTCTATACAAAGATAGTTGTTTTTTTAACACTTCTTCATCTTGGGAGATTTTTAAAAGTTCATTAATTTTATCTAGACAAGTTTGTCTGATTTCTAGTTCAATTTTTGTTAAACCATTACGTCTATTAGCTTGATTCTTTTTATACCATCTATCATAGAGTTGAAAAATTTTCTTACCAAATAAGTCAATTTCTTTTTGATTAATAATTTCGTGATTCAACAAATAATCAGGCACTGTCAAGCTTTGTTTGATTTGTTTATCGCCCATCATTATCAATCTCTATACTTATACTTTTCCGTATTTAGCCCTCTTGTTCACAAAAAAGCTAAATACTTACCAAATTATTAATATTTCTCAGCCTGATTAAGCTTATGCAAGTTTTAGCTTATGCAAGTTTTATAGTTGAGAAATCTGTAAAGATATTCTAATAGTACAGTGAAACAAAATTGTGAGACATGACAATATATCTACAACCCGCCTCTATCCCTTGCAATATTTAAGATGTGTCACACCAGTAGCAGGGTTTAGCTAATAACTTTATAATAAGTAATTATCGGAACTTGAGATAAAATCTAGTTTTTTGATATACAGCATATTCCAAGTATATGAAGTACAAATATTAATAATCAAACCTTTGTAGTAGCGTGTCTAGCTTAAAAATGTGGGTAAAGAGCGAGTCAATGAAGACCTCTCTCCCGACCCCTCTCCTACAAGGAGAGGGAAGAAATATTCTCCCCCTTCCCTGGTAGGGAAGGGGGTTGGGGGGTTAGGTTTTTTACCCATAATTTTAGCCTAGATGCCCTAGTAGTGCTGACATCTTGCCTGTGACAAAAATAACTTCTGACTTCTGACTTCTGACTTCTGACTTCGTTAACAGGTGCGTTTATCAATGGAGATATTTTAAATGCCAAATTTTCATCATAATCCAGAATTATTGTCCGAGCTAATATTTGCTATGGAAATGTCTCAAGGAGAATTTCGGCTATTTTTAGCCCGTAGTAATACTCTAACTCAGCGCGATCGCCTAATCGAGAAACTCCAGACATCTTTTTCTGGAGATTTAGCACAGTTACATTTAGATGAGTCAGTAGGAGAACTTTATGAAACTATCTGCCAACATTTAGGAGACAAAGCACCAGATGCTTTGATGATTTGGGGTTTGGAGTCGGTAACAGATGTAGATCAATTGCTTATCTCAATGGGGTTAGTGCGGGAGGAATTTAAAAATAATTTTCATTTCCCAATACTTTTATGGATAGATAAAGAGATTTCCCGGAAGTTTATTCGCTTAATTCCTGATTTTGAAAGTTGGACAAGTCTGACTGTATTTGAAACTCCTACTCAAGAATTAATAGATTTTATTCAGCAAACGAGTAACTGTGTTTATCAGAAAGTATTAGAGAATGGAGCAGGAATATTTTTGGAGCATACTGCTTTGGGTGTGGGAGAGTTTATTTATCAAGAATTGTTAGATGCACAGCAAGAATTGTCAAACAGAGGAGTTGAGTTAGAACCAAAATTAGAAGCAGGTTTAGAATTTGTTTTAGGTAGAACAGCAGATAATTCAGAGGAAACAGCACTAAAACATTATCAACGCAGTCTTGAACTTTGGCAACAACTTGACAACCAGGTGCGAGTAGCTCACACTTATTATTATCTGGGGTTGTTGTGGCGTAGTTATGAGCTTTGGCATCGGGTAGACAAAGATACAGGTTGTTCCCGGAGTGCCTCATACTATCAGAAGTCAGTGGAAACCTTTGAGACAGCTAACTACCCAGACTTAGCAGCAAAATTTATCAATGCTTGGGGAGAAATTCTGCAAACTTTGGAACTTTGGGATAAGTTAGAGACTGTTGCCAACAGAGCAATAGAATTACACCAAACTTATTCCCATCCCTTTCGAGAAGCTTGTGCTTATGGTTTTCTAGCTGAAGTTGAACTGACTAAAAATAACTATCAACAAGCCAAAAAACTTGCTCAAAAATCTCTAAAAATCCTCAAACAAACCCTAGCTAAAGCATCTAATTGTACCTCAAGAAAGGAAGAAATTAATTTAGATTTGGAGTTTTCATATCATCAGGGGCAATATTTATTTTCTCTAGCAAAAACCGAAAAAGCCTTAGGTGAAATCAAAGGATCTATAGCCAGTTTAGAACAAGCAAAATATACGACAAAACCTGAATACAATGCTGAACTTTACATTGATATTCTTACAGAATTAGGAGGAATTTATTACCAACAAAAAGAATATCTAAAGGCTTTTAAAATTAAGCAAAAACGACAAAAAATAGAACAACAATTTGGATTTCAAGCTTTTATCGGTGCCAATCGCTTGAGCGATATAAAACTAAATCTTAATCCCGCTTTACCTCACTCTAAACGAAGAATTAATCAAGAAAAAGTTACTCAAGAAATTCCAGCATCTGGACGACAGTCTGATGTAGAAATATTGATGGAAAGAATTAGTCGCCCTGACTATAAACTGATAGTTATTCATGGGCCATCAGGAGTAGGTAAAAGTTCGATTTTACAGGCAGGATTAGTTCCGACTTTAGAGGGAAAATCAATTGATACTCGTGATGTAGTAGTGATTGTGCAGAGAGTTTATGTTCATTGGGTTTCGGAATTGGGAAAAGTTTTAGAGAAAAAACAACAAATAACTGCTAATTTAACAGTTCATTCAGAAAGTATAAATTCGGTTGAGGCAATTTTTTCTCAGTTAAAAAAGAATGCTCAATCAAATTTGTTAACTGTAATAATTTTTGACCAATTTGAAGAATTTTTCTTTGCCAATATGGAACTAAAGGATAAACGGGAATTTGCTAAGTTTCTCCAAGAATGTTTAAAAATTCCCTTTGTGAAAATAGTTTTATCCCTACGGTCAGATTACATTCATTATTTATTAGAATTTGATCGCTTGGCTAATTTAGAAGCAATTAATAATGATATTTTAAGTAAAAATATACTTTATTGCTTAGGGAATTTTTCCCAATCACAAGCAAAATCGGTTATTCAAGGTTTAACAGAAAATTCTCAGTTTAAAATAGATGAAAGATTGACAGAAAAGTTAGTTGAAGACTTGGCTGAAGAATTAGGAGAAATTCGTCCAATTGAGTTGCAAGTCATGGGAGCACAATTGCAGAGAGATGATATTACCACGTTGGAAAAATACCTGGAATTAGGAGATAATCCTAAAGCCGAATTGGTAGAGCGATATTTAGAATCAGTAGTAAGAGACTGTGGGGCAGAGAATGAAAAATTAGCTTGGTTGGTCTTACTATTGTTCACTGATGAAAATAATACTCGCCCTCTGAAAACTAAAGTAGAGTTGGTGAAAGAAAGTAATTTTAATTCCGAAGAATTAGAGTTAGTATTAAATATTTTTGTAGATTCTGGCTTGGTGTTTTTGTTACCGCACAACCCAGCAGATCACTATCAGTTAGTACATGATTATTTGGTTGGGTTTATTCGGCAAAGAAAAGAAGGAGAAATACGACAGGAATTGAAGCAGGAAAAGGAAAAACGAGTACAGTTGCAGAAGCGACTGTTTATAGGTTCGGTTGCTGCCACATTAGTAATGGCAGTATTGGCAATAGGAATGATGGTCTTTGGTTTGGATGCAAAATATGAAAGAAGAAGGGCAGATAAGGAAAGAAGACTGGCAGAGAAGCAAACTATGTTAGCTAAGGCAAATGAAGCTAAAGCGCATTCTATTTTAGGTCAGCGTTTGGATGAACTAATTAGTGCAATGAACGCTAGGCAAAAACAAATAGATAATGGTTTTCCATTAACGAATGAAACTAGCATTATTACAAATGCTCTACGAGTAGCAGTTTATAAAACTAACCAAGATGAGTTTAGAGAGTTTAACCGTCTCCGGAGGAATCAGAATAAACTCTCCGATGTAGAATTCAGCCCCGATGGAGAGATTATTGCTACTGCAAGTGATGACGGTACAGTAAAATTCTGGAACCAACAGGGGCAGTTATTACAAATTCTGAAAGGGCATAATAGCTTAGTCTCCGATGTAGAATTCAGCCCCGATGGAGAGATGATTGCCACTGCAAGTGATGACGGTACAGTGAAATTCTGGAACCAACAGGGGCAAGTATTGCATACTATAAAAGGGCATAATAGTTTAGTCTACGATGTAGAATTTAGTCCCGATGGAGAGATGATTGCCACTGCAAGTGATGACGGTACAGTGAAATTCTGGA
>NZ_JBNHER010000338.1:10618-13205 GCF_050015975.1 Dapis purpurea BLCC-M126
ACCAACAGGGGCAGTTATTACAGATTCTGAAAGGGTATAATAGTTTAGTCTCCGATCTAGCATTTAGTCCCGATGGAAAGACTATTGCCACTGCAAGTGATGATGGTACGGTGAAATTGTGGAACCAACAGGGGCAAATGTTACAGACTCTGAAAGGTCATAATAGTTTGGTCTCCGATGTAGAATTTAGTCCCGATGGAAAGACTATTACAACTGCAAGTGATGATGGTACGGTAAAATTGTGGAACCAACAAGGGCAGTTGTTGCAAACTCTCGAAGGCCATTATTATGATAACCCCTCAGATGTAAATTTTAGCCCTGATGGAAAGATGATTGCCACTGCAAGTAATGATGGTACGGTGAAATTGTGGAACCAACAGGGGCAATTATTACAGATTCTGAAAGGGCATAATAGCTTGGTCTCTGATGTAGCATTTAGTCCCGATGGAAAGATGATTGCAACTGCAAGTGATGATGGTATGGTGAAATTGTGGAACCAGCAGGGCCAAGTATTGCAGACTCTGAAAGAGTATAATAGTTTAGTCTCCGATTTAGCATTTAGTTCTGATGGAGAGATGATTGCCACTGCAAGTGATGATGGTACGGTGAAATTGTGGAACCAGCAGGGGCAAGTGTTGCAGACTCTGAAAGGTCATAATCACTTGGTCTCTGATGTAGAATTTAGCTCCGATGGAGAGACCATTGTAACTGCAAGTGATGATGGTACAGTAAAATTGTGGGACCAACAGGGGCAAGTGTTGCGGACTCTTGAGGGATATGATAATTTTTTCAATGGTGTAGCATTGAGCCCTGATGGAGAGAGCATTGTAACTGCAAGTGATGATGGTAAGGTAAAATTGTGGAACCAACAGGGTGAGTTCTTGCAAACTCTGCAAGGCCATGATAGTTCAGTCTATGATTTAGCATTTAGTCCCGATGGAAACAGGATTGCAACTGCAAGTGATGATGGTATCGTAAAATTGTGGAACCAACAGGGTGAATTCTTGCAAACTCTAGAAGGCCATAATAAAAGGGTCTCTGATGTAGCATTTAGCCCCAATGGAAAGACTATTGCCACTGCAAGTGATGATGGTACCGTAAAACTGTGGAACCAACAGGGTGAATTCTTGCGAACTCTAAAAGGGCATAAGAGTTCGGTCTCTGATGTAGACTTTAGCTATGATGGAAAAACTATTGCAACTGCAAGTCATGACAAAACGGTGAAATTGTGGAACCAAGAGGGCGAGTTGTTGCAGACTCTGGAAGGGTATAAGAGTTTGGTCTCCGATGTAGAATTTAGCCCTGATGGAGAGATCATTGCCACTGCAAGTCATGAGAAGACGGTAAAATTGTGGCCACATTTGGGGATAGAAGATTTAACTACATATGGTTGCGAATTATTAAATGATTATCTGATTTCTCATCCCCAAGAGTTAGAGAAACTCAGAATTTGCCAAACTGACAAACGCATGAAAGCAGCAGCTCTCAGTTGGATAATAGAGGGAGAAAAACTGGCCAGGGAAAGTAGAGGGGAAGCAGAAAAACTTGAGGCAGCAGTTACTACATTTAAAAAAGCACTTCAATGGAACCGAGACCTCAACCTCAACCAAAATTTCAAGGCTTGGGCAGCATCATTAGGGGAGGCAGAAAAGTTGATGGAGGAAGGTACGAAATTAGCAAGAGAAGGAAAAATTGAGGCAGCAGTGAAAAAGTACAAGAAAGCAAAAGAACTTGACAAAGTAGCATTCATTGTTACTCTACAAAATCTTGACCCAGAAGCTAAAGCAAAATATGAGGCAGCAGATGTACCAGATGAATTGTTAGATAAAGGAAGAAAGCTTCTCAAGCAGGGTAAAGTTAAAGAAGCTATAGACTTCTACAAACAAGCAGAAAAAATCGACTCTACTCAAATTTCTGCTCGTAAATGGAATAACCTTTGTTGGTATGGTAGCCTTTACAAACAAGCTGCTAATATCATGTTTGCCTGTGAGAAAGCAGTCGCCCTTGACCCTAAAAATGGCAATATTGTTGATAGTCGGGGACTTGCCAGGGCATTAACAGGGGATATTCAAGGCGCAATTGCAGATTTTCAGGTATTTGTAGAATGGACTGGTGATGAGGAGGAGAAAGTGCAAAGGCAACAATGGATCAAAGCACTTCAGGTAGGGGAAAACCCATTTACTGATGAGGTTTTGAAGGAGTTGAAGGATATAGCAGATAGTAGAGACGGGTTTAGCTAAAAGCATTTAAGCAAGAAAGTGTAGCAAACATTTATCAAATTGGTATTATTGATATTTTTGCTAACACACCCTACTGGACTGTTTCATCTTAAATATTGCATTAGAAAATGAGGGGATGGGGGGATGGGGTGATGGGGCGATCGAGTGATTATCAAAAAAGCGCTTTGCACAGTTTTAGCTGAAACAGTCCACAACAGTCAACTACGAAACTAACACAGCTAATGTAATTTGCATTATATCGTTGGGGCGGGTTCATCTGATTTCAGGTTAAAACTTGTTAACTTAACTAGAACTTATAGAACCCCTAAGCGTATCTTCATAAATATGCGCGTTAGCTAGGAGTTAGG
>NZ_JBNHER010000339.1:0-15609 GCF_050015975.1 Dapis purpurea BLCC-M126
GGTTTTAACCAGAGGTAATTATCAATTATCCATTATCCATTATCAATTAATGAATCACACCCAACCAATGCAAAACATCAGGCATCAACTCTTGAAACCGCATATCTTGAACTCCTGCCACACATTCAGTCCGAGTAAAATAAGCATCTGCGCGATCGCCTCCTGCCTGTCTTTTCCGAGCGTTATAAACCAAAAATTTAGTCACCTCTCCCAATGCTCTACCCTCTTTACGGAAATAAACTATCACACCGACACCTCCCTCCTGGGCTGTCTTAATACAAACTTCAATGCCATCCACTAAATAGAGACGACAAGTACAAATATCAGAACCGAATACATCCTAACCGTTGGATTCATCGTGAACTCTAACTGCTAGTTTTTTTGTGAGATCGAAAATATCAGCAATATTTCCGATGATATATACTGTCGTACCACCAATAGGAGGCAAAAACAAATGTAAATCTGGGCGCGTTACCAACTCCGGGAACATTCCACCCATTTGTTGAAACAATACCCGACGCAACTCACTTTCTTCCACATTCAGTCGTTTAGCTACTCCAGGTAAATACCAAACCGGATCGATGGCTGCTTTTGTTACTAATAAATTACCATTTTTTTTGACAATATTACCATCAGCTTTCAATACACCTCTAGCGACAGCATCCTGTAACTCTGGCATATTAATATTTGCCTTTGTAATAGCAATAGTCCGTCGGATATCGTATCCCTGTTCAAAATTAAGATGCAAACATCTCTCCCACAACTGCCCCAAAGGATCGAGACAAACAATTTTATCGGGGTCATGCCAACTAGGATGAGACCCAATTTGTTCTGGGGGTGAAGTGTTTGTCAAGTCAGCGCGGTGATTTGATTGCAGTTTACCAGAGGCGATCGCCAAAGCACGATAAACAGCATAGGAACCAGAATGAGTACCAATTACATTACGATGGTTGGGGTTACTCAAAGACCCAATCACAGGTCCCCGCTCTACAGGATTTAAGCGCCCCACGGCACAGGTATTGGTTTTTTACCTGATTGACCCGGATGAGAAGTTAATACAATATGTTTATGTTTCAGCATTTTTTATTAACTTTGGGATAATAATTACATAATTAAATTTATTAAATTTGATGAGATTAAGCATAGCATAATTCAACAAAAAATAACTTCAAGCAGTTTAAGCATTCAGAAAATAATTTTAAATTCTATGGCATAAGTATCTCTCAAATAAGCATTTATGTAGTAATATAATATTACTACATTGTCAGCATTCAGCTATTGCTTTCTTGACCTTAAAGTCTATATTCATATAAACCGTATTCTTAAGGGCGGAGTCTTATTGCTGTCAACGTAGTTACGACCCAGGAGGCGACCTTACAGTGAGCCACCTGAATGCTTACTTTACTATTTGTCGTAAAATTACTACAAAAGTGACCAAAAAATCAGGTCTCAATCTTCCCCTTTTAAGGGAATGAAAAAAATAAATTTCAGTATTTCAAGCCTACTACTGAAGTAGGAGTTACTGATAAATGAAATGATTTTTTTTAAATCAAATAAACCTAGTAAAATAGATGAATTATATTAGTCGCCGTCAATTTATTCAGTATAGTAGCTTAGGTATTGGCACTAGCATATTAACAAGTTGTGCTAGTCCTAATAACTCCAATTCAGTAGCTAAAACTGACAAAAATCTTGACAAAGTTACTTATGGAACAAATTGGTATGCCCAAGCCGAACATGGGGGTTTTTATCAAGCAATTGCTACAGGAATTTATGAAAATTATGGTTTAGATGTCACTATTAGAATGGGAAATGCTCAAGTGAATGGAACTCAGCTATTAGTAGGAGGTGCAATAGACTTTTATATGGGATTTGGTATTGAGGCAATTAGTTCTGTAGAAGCCGGAATTCCTACTATTACAGTTGCAGCTATTTTCCAAAAAGATCCCCAAGTATTAATTGCTCATCCAGGGGTAGAAAATGACTCTTTAGAACAACTAAAAGGCAAGCCAATTTACATCTCATCTTTATCTGAAAAAGGCTATTGGCAATTTCTGAAAAGTAAGTATGGTTATACAGACGATCAGAAACGTCCTTATAATTTTAGTGTAGCTCCATTTTTAGTAGATAAAAATGTAATTCAGCAAGGTTATCTGACATCTGAACCTTTCACAATTCGGCAAAAAGGAGGCTTTGAACCTGTAGTTATGTTATTAGCAGATGCTGGCTATCAACCTTATGCTACTACTATAGAAACAACAAAAGAAATGGTAGAAAAAAATCCTGACTTAGTGCAAAGATTTGTCGATGCTTCCATTAAAGGTTGGTATAGTTATTTAGAAAATCCTGAACCAGCAAATCAATTAATTAAAAAAGATAATCCAGAAGTTACAGATGATTTATTGGCTTATAGTTTAGAAAAAATGAAAGAATATGGTATTGTTATTTCTGGAGATGCTGCTACAAAAGGTATTGGTGCTATGACAGATGAACGGTGGAAATTATTCTTTGATAGTGTAGTAGAGGCAGGAGTAATTAAGCTAGATACTAACTATAAAGAAGCTTTTACTTTACAGTTTGTTAATAAGGGGGTAATTAATAATTAATAATTAATAATGGATAATTGATAATTAGACATCTCCAGAAAAGGTTCTCAAGCTCTTACGTCGCTGTTCAAAAATTGAGATTTTTGGAGAGGTCTATTAGAGATAGTTTTGATTATGTATTATCTATTAATGAAGCTGAGAGCTGACAACTAATAGTTGAATACTTATTAGTAAGTCATATTTGAAAACTAATAACTGATAACTGAAAAGAGGTAAATTATGTCTATTAATCTTACTAAAGGCGAAAGATTAAATCTTACTAAAGAATCTCCTAATTTAACACAAGTTGGTATTGGCTTAGGATGGGATGTTAATACCACAGATACAGGTTCTGCATTTGACTTAGATGCTTCTGTATTTATGTTAGGAACTAATGGCAAAATACCTACAGAAAAATACTTTGTTTTTTACAATAACCTTACATCACCAGATGCTTCAGTTAAACATTCAGGAGATAGTAGAACTGGAGAAGGTTCAGGAGATGATGAAGTAATAAAAATTGATTTAACAAAAGTAGACCAAGCTATTCAAGAAATACTATTTGTAGTAACTATCCATGAAGCAGATGCTAGAAGACAAAACTTTGGACAAGTCAGAAATTCTTTTATCAGAATATACGATATTACCACAGAACAAGAAGTAGCTAAATATGAATTAGAAGAAGATTTTTCTAGAGAAACAGCTCTGGAATTTGGCAGACTTTATCGCAAAGATAATGATTGGAGATTCCAAGCTGTCGGACAAGGTTATAATTCTGGTTTACAAGGGTTTGTTGATAAGTATGCTTCTTAGCCTAAATTGGCAGGTAAAACTCTAACTGACTTGGGGGTGAAATCAATTGTGGGAATTGATATTCTTCCTGAAGCATATAAGTAAGGTTTGCTGAAAAAGTCTTATGGATAAGGGTAGGAGTCAGGAGTCCTAGGGGCAATTCGCATTTTGCATTCTGCAAAGCTTTCCTATCAGAATGCTACGCAAACGCTTTTCATGTCGCGAAGCGTTTTTCATGTCGGCTCTTAGCCGTTTCGCTGCGCGACATATAAAGCGGAGCTTTGCGTTAGCAAAACGAAGTTGTCCGCTAGCTAAACGGCTGTCGCCGACATGAATGCGGAGCATTCCGTAGGAAATCGCCCGTACAGGAGTTAGGAGAAATGGGAATTACAGAGTATGTAGTCAGAAGAATTGTCTCTCAATTTTTTCGCTCTTGTCTGCTCAAAATCGCAGTATTTTCAGCTATGGGTAGCAAAAACCTTCCACTTTTAGAGCATATGCAAAGGCTCAAGCCTTTATCTGTCAATCTACAGATATTTTATTATTACCAGTTAATACATAATTCCTCGTCCTTTTTGATTAAATTCTTTAAAAGTTTGCTCTGATAACTCCTGGGTAGTCATTGCCTTTAAAACAGAAAATGGTAATGTAAGATGATTAGCACCCGCTAATAAAGTCGCCACAGCTTCATCAGGAGATTTTACACTCGCTGCTAAAATTTCTGTACCGCTACCTTCAACTACCTTTGCCATCTCTCGCACCAACTTTAAACCATCCCCCAACAGTCTAGTCGCTCGATTAACATAGGCGATCGCATATTTAGCACCTGCTTCTGCAGCTACTACTGCTTGAGCGGGATGATATATTCCAGTTACCGAACAGTCAATATCTTCAGACAGATAAGATACCACTTGAAAACCAGTAGCAGTTGCCGGAATTTTCAGAACTATTTGGCGGCCAATTAATTTCAATGCAGCTTTCGCTTCCGCCATCATGTCATCAAAGTTAATAGCAGTAAGTTGATAATATAATTCTCCAGAAACAATTTCTGAAAGTTCCTTTAATGTTGCTTCTGGAGACAAATCACTTTTTGCCAGTAAAGTCGGGTTAGTTGTTACCCCAGATATCCAACCAAATTTACTGGCAACTCTTGCTTCTGTTACTATTGCTGAATCAAGATAAAGAACCATTTTTTCCTCCTATTAAAAATCATCAAAAAATCTATCTGGAAAACTTGAGATAAACACAGTTTCTCTTACAAAAAAAATTATTTCAGCCAATGCTTATATTATACCAATTTGATAAATATTTGCTGCATTGTCTTAAGAGAAAGGACTAGAGAATAGGGTTATTAATCATAAGATATCTTCGTGCTTTGGCAACGAATACTTAAAAATATTGCTCTTACTTACTGATTACTTAGCAACTGAAGTCTTGAGTAAGTCTAGCATTTTTTTCAACAAGGTATTACAGAAGAAGTAATTAATTCTTAATTCCCAATTTCTAATTCCCAATTCTCAATTCTTAATTCTCAATTATTAATTATTAATTCTTAACTAATCCCCTCAAAAGGTCCTAAAAAAGTTGGTTTAGGACGAGTAATATGAACTTCCAACAATGCTTTTAATACTGCCAAAATTTCACGGGTTGAATAACGCTTCATAGAATCATTTCTAAACTTTCCCCAATCTGGTGTACCTAAACCTGTAGCATTTACTCCTAGTTGACGACAGGTATAAACAGCACGAGGTAAATGATAACGTTGAGTTACTAAAACTGCTTGGCTAATGCCAAATATTTCTTTAGCACGATAACAACTTTCATAAGTGCTAAAACCAGCATAATCTAAAGTAATATCATCAAAAGGTATACCACGGGAAATTGCATATTCTTGCATTGCCTTCACTTCATTATAATCAGGGGTACCATTGTCACCAGTCATCAAAATTTTTTTAACACTACCAGCTTTGTATAAGTTAACAGCTCCTTGTACTCGGTCAGCTAACATTGGTGTGGGCGTACCATCTGCCCAAACTCCTGCCCCAAAAACTATAGCAATAGGTTGAGCTGGCACTTCTTCTGGATTTTTGTAGCGATATTTGCTTGTAGCTACTCTGACGTAAAAGTTTAAAGCTAGAGGAATTAATAGTATTGTTAATACTAATAGCCACAAAATTAAGCGCTGATTGAGTAAGAATAATTTAGGTAACATAGGCAATAATCAATCGTAAAATTAAGACTAATTAAATGTGTAAATTGAAAAAAAATTAAGATTTGGAGTAATAGTAAAAGGAATAATAAGTACTCCAAGATAAAAAAAGATATTTATGTACAGGATTGTTTTTTATCTTGTGTATTCTGTAATATATCTCCTTTTTTATTCCATACTTTACTTAACATAAAATAAATGTTTTTGTATCCTGAAAATAGTTATTTACTCTTGTTAGTTCATAAATTCCTCAATCCAATTTTTTCAACTTTCATAATTAACTTATATACTAACAGCTATATTATCAAAAAGAGTGGAAGTACTGTTAATTGATAACTGAAATGACTTACTTCTGATGTGCTAAACCAACAGCTTCAGAAATAGAATTTAATCCCTGTTCATCTAACTTTTGTAGTAACCCCTGAAGAATTTGTTTGACCATTTCTGGTCCTTGATATACCAAGCCTGTATAAACTTGAATTAGACTTGCACCTGCAGTAATTTTATCCCACGCATCTTCCGTAGTAAATATACCACCTACACCAATAATTGGTAATTTTCCCTGAGTTTCTTGCCAGATAAATTTAATTATTTCTGTCGATCTTTGGGTTAATGGTGCGCCACTAATTCCACCTGCTTCTTCAGTTACAGCTTTACCTGTTACTGGAATAATTTTAGTTTTTAATCCCTCACGATTAATAGTTGTGTTAGTGGCAATTATACCAGATATTTGATATTCTTTAATTAGGTCTAGTATTGAGGCGATCGCTTCAGTTTCTAAATCGGGTGCAATCTTAACTAAAATAGGCTTATTTCCTTGATTTTCTTCTTGCAAAACTGCTAAAATTTTACTTAAATTATCGGTATTTTGCAGGGAACGTAACCCTGGAGTATTAGGAGAAGATACATTAACAACAAAATAATCTCCCCAATCTTTTAATAATCGAAAACTATCTAAATAATCTGTTGCTGCTGCTTCTAAAGATGTTATCTTAGATTTACCAATATTTATACCATAAGGAAACAAAGAAGGAGGAATAAAAGAATAATTTTCTTGTATGCTTAGAGCCCCTAGATTGGTTTTTGCTTGACCTTGTAATCTTGTAGCTAGAGCACCAGCTCCTTGATTATTAAATCCCATTCGATTCAACACAGCCCGATCTGTTGGTAAACGAAACAATCTTGGTTGAGGATTTCCTGATTGCTGATGGAAAGTGACTGTACCAAGTTCAGCAAACCCAAAACCTAATCGAGGCCAGGCATTAATGGCCACACCATCTTTATCATATCCTGCAGCTAAACCAACGGGATTTTTAAAGTTTAATCCCCATAAAGTTTGCTTTAGGCGAGTATCTTCAAAACAGAAGAATTTATCCATCATTGTCTGAACCCTACTTATTAGTTGAGAGTCGGAGTCAGTATCTATAAAACTAAGAATATTTAGGACGCGATGATGAACCCATTCTGGATCGGCTTTTAATCCAGAAAATAGAATCGGAAATACGACAGAACGATAAATATTTAACACTTGATTCTGAATAGTAGTTGACAATTAAAAACTCAAAATTAAAACTTAAAACTCTAAATTGTATAATCTTGAGGTTATTGGGATTTTACTTATGAGAGAACAATAGTTAACTCGTTTAATTAATATATCATCTACTTGGTTGAATATCTAAATAATCAAAAGTTAAATATTTTTTTATATTTTTAAATAAATATTATTTATACAATTAAAACTTAGCAGGAGAATAAATATATGTTCAAAAACAATAAATCAGAAAAAAAAGACAATAATATAATAGATATAGAAAGTATAATAAGGACAATAAGAGAAGAAGAAAACATAGATTTTATAATTAAAAAAATCATCATTTATTTGCAATCAGAGTTGGATTTTTGTTTAATTTGGGTAGGTTTATATGACAGATTAGGAAATAAAATAGTTGGCAAAGGAGGAATCACTCCTAATGGTGAAATTTCTATTCTTAAACAAAAATTTACAATTAGTGATGGAGATGTATTAGAACAAGTATTAATGGAAGGTAAAGCACTTAAAATAGCTGACTTAAGTGCTGAAAAGCAAGTGGGAGGATGGGTAAAAATAGCTCAGACTTATCACGTTAAAGGAACGATTTTATTTCCTATATCTTACAAGGAAACATCTTTTGGGGTTGTTTTAATGGCTTCACAAAATCGTGGCATATCTCTAGAGTCAGGAGAAAAAGCACTACTATCTTTAATCTGGGGAGAATTGGGGCACACATTAGACAACATACAAAAAGAGTGGCAACAGAAGCAAATTAAACGACCCGATGAACCTATACTCTCATTACTTTCTCAATTAGGAGAATTAACAACTCTAGATCAACGTCTGGAAGCAGTTGTAGAAATTACTCATAAATTTTTGCAGCCATCTCGCACAAATATTTACTGGTATTATCCCAATGGGCGCTACTTTTGGCGTCGTGCAAGTAATCGCCAAGTAATTGTAGAATGGAGTGACTTCAAACGTCCTGCTTCTGGTATTACATTGCAAGATTTAGGCGAGTTATATCACATATTAGTAAAAGGGGAAATTGTTTGTGTCGGAGAATATTACAACTCCGTAGACAACGAGATTACTCAACTACTACTCCGACAAATCAAAGCTCGTTCTGTATTAGTAGCACCTATTATCTTAGAAGACGAATTATTAGGGTTTATTACTATAGAAGAACAACACAACCGTCCATGGCAAGATGATGAAAAAAACTATTTGCATGGAATAGGTCAACTGGTAGCTTTAACTTCTCCCCTATCAGAAATGAAAGACAAAATTTCCCAAGCCAAAATAGATCAGACTTTAACTGCAGGAATAACTCGGGCTATTTATTGTGATGATGGCTGGCAAAAAACTATCCGAACAACGGCGGAAAAACTATCTCAACGCTTAGGTGCTAAATATTTTATTTTAGCTATTCGCAAGAAAGACCAGTTTGAGGTTATTTATCAAAATCATTCTACTCAAAGTCGAATAATCACAACTCCCTTACCCTCCCTCAGCAAAGAAGATATGGCGCTGATCGATAAAAACACCGAAGTATTAGGAATTGAAAATTGGTCAGAGAATCATATATTAGGTGCTTGGCAGGAAAATTTTGAGAAACTAGGAATGCGCTCTCTTCTATTGTGCAGCACAAGAGGAACTAAGAAACAGGAGGAAGAGGAATCTATTACAGAGAATCAAGATAATAAGTACGATAAACCCGAAGGAATTGTAATTATTGGTTATGATGCTCCTCGCAGTTGGAATCGCAATGAGCGAGAATTGGTACAAATTGCCAGCCAACAGTTAGGTTTTATTCTGCATCAAAGAGACATAAATCAGCAAATTAATCAGCAACAACAATATATCCAATATTTGCAGTCTGGTTTAACTGCTTTGCAACCCACAACAATACTCGGAAATCCCACAAAAGTATTGATTAATTCTTCGGACTCCTCATTTTTACAAGAAGTTAAAAATCTAGCACCAGTGGGAGAACAAAGTGTCTTAGAAAATTTATCCCTCGATCATCTCGAACGTAGTTTTATCCAATTTATTGCTCAAGCAATTATGGAAATAGGAGAGATAGATCCGCAAACTGTTCCCCTAGTTGCTTTGATTGCTTGGTATCCTGCTTCGCAAACAGGCCGAATTATTAGTTATAGTTATGCTGACTCTAATATTACTAGCACTGGTAAAATTTCGATTCCTGTTCGTACTGATGCTTGGATTCAACAAATACTTTCTACCCATGATTGGTTGCATTTGAATGTGAGTGAAGTGCCAGCTAAAACTTTGCGGTGGCTAAATATTCTTGATAGTGGTCAGGTTGTAGTAACTGCTTTGCGTACTGCTGCTGAACATCAGCCAACAGGTATATTATTATTGGCAGATTCCCACAAGATTTTATGGCAAAAAACAGAAGTTTTGCAGTTAGAAAATTCTTCGGCTGAAAGTTTGAAAAATTTACTCACTACTTTGGTTTCTCAGTTTGCCTGGTCACGTCGCTATTTAATCGTCAAGACTACTTTGGAATCTCAGCGAGAAGAATTAGAGTGGTTGAATTGGTATAAACAAAGGCGTTTAGAAGAACTTTACCGTACTGTTGGTTCTGGTTTTAAACAGTTAACTGAACTAAATAATATTCCGGCTGAAAATTCTACTCAACAAAAAGATATGCTAGCCAATCTACGTTATCAGCAATTACTACGACAAATTGGCAATGTATTATCATCTACTACCTCATTATTGAAACAAGAAAAATGGCGTTTACAAGCAAATTATGACGTTGTATCTGTGGCTAATTTGTTGAGGCGATCGCTGACTCGCATTGATTCCCAAGTCAAAAAAAGACAATTACAATTAGAAGTTCATCGGGAAGGAAATTTAACTATTTATGGAGATAGTATTAAATTAGAATTGGTTGTATATGAGCTTTTGATTAGTGCTTGTCGTCGTTCTACAACAGGAGGAAAAATAGATATTAAATGCCAAACTTTAGATGAAGAATGGCTAGAAATTTCTATTCTTGATGAAGGAAATATTAGTCCCCAATTAATTGCTGAATTTAACGCTGGTTCTATACCTGATATATTAGAATCTTCTTCCCTAGTTATACCCCCAGGCAAACATTTAATTATCTGTCGGCGAGTCATGCAACAAATGGGAGGAGATTTTGAGCTAGAGTTGGCCGAAGGTGGTTTAGTAGAAAGTCGGTTACTGTTACCTTTAGCTCATAT
This sequence comes from Dapis purpurea BLCC-M126, assembly GCF_050015975.1. Taxonomy (NCBI): domain Bacteria; kingdom Bacillati; phylum Cyanobacteriota; class Cyanophyceae; order Oscillatoriales; family Microcoleaceae; genus Dapis; species Dapis purpurea. Next base: position 10,354 of record NZ_JBNHER010000339.1, read on the forward strand.
TTGATTTGACAATAGGGAATGATATCAAATCTGGTTGAATACTTATTAGAGTTGTTGGGAGAGACGGGGAGATAGGGAGATGGGGAGGTAGGGAGGTAGGGAGGTAGAGGGATTAAATATTGTATAGATAGAATTATCAACATATATTATATAATTGGATTATATATAACTGCTCATTAGAATATTAGTATTTTTTCAGTTGAGTTGAGGTAAAGAAACCCAACAAGTTTAATCCTCTATAATTTAATTGATACTATCGGATTTGATATAACTCCTTAAAAAATCTTGACATTTTCTTATAATCCTCACAAGTGCTAAAATGAATTAAGGTTAAAAGTAACTCCCATAATTGACAAAGAGGATTGATAAAGTCAGAAGTCAGAAGTAAAAATGGGTGGGATATTAAAACTCGCCATTAATTTTAATCCGCTCAAATGAAATTTACAGCGCTTCCCGTTATTCTGAGGTAGAATAGCTGGAATTTTGACCGGGTAAATATTTTTTCCTTGTTCCCCCCTACTCCCTAAAACCGTCAATATATTTACCTAATAGCTGCGGAAACTTTTGTATAGCAGGGGTCTTAAACCCTATGTAAACGGCTAGGAAATAGAATATCAAATTTTCTGAAAAATTTCTGAGGGATGACTTCCTATGTCTGATGCGGGGGCGTAACGATAAAGACTGTTTTACTTATTACTAATAATTAAGAATTTTAGCTATGACAGATCAAGAAAAATCAGAAAATTTAACTCCATCGAGTTCTCTTACAGCTATTAATATTATTGAAGATTGTGCAAATAAAATATTGGCTGAGATTTTCGACCCTAATATTATTGAGTTTCAAAATAACTCAGATATTCTAAGTGTCAAAGAAAGTCAACTACTGGCAACAGCCATTGAAGATTTACAGATTAACTACAAACATCAGAAATTATCACCTCTTCAAACAGCGAATCTAGATTTTATTATTGGTCGAGATAATTATGCTAATAGTCAAATAGAGCCAGCATTAACACATTTTAAAAATAGCCGAGAAACCTGGGAAAATGGTACAAAAATTTTACCCGGAGAGATAGTAACTCAACAAAGAAATAATCAGCTAGAAAAATTAGGTGCAGTCCAGTTTCATATAGGATTATGTTACTATCATTTAGGAAATTTGAATGGCAAGTCAAAACAAAAAAAGAATTATTGGCAACAAGCAAAAGATAATTTCCAAGAAAGCTTAGACCTATTTAGTCAAATAGATCGGCAAGAGATAGTAGCTAAATTTATTAGTAAAAAAGGAGAAGTTCTGCAAAAATTAGAAGCGTGGGGCGATTTATATGACCTTGCTCAAAAAGCTTTAGATTTACATCTAACTTATGGTACAGAAGAGCAAATTGCTCAAGATTATGGATTTTTAGCTGAAGCTGCAATGCACGAATCAAAATGGGCACACGCTAGTCAATTAGCAGAGTTAGCAGTTGCTATTCAAAATCAGTCTCTGGGAGACCCTCTAGAAATTGGACAAGATCAGACTTCTTACCTCTCAATTTTAAGTGAATCTCAGCAAAATTTGAATGAGTGGCAAGCCACTATCGAACAACTAGAAAAAGCCCGACGGGAAACTCATCCAAACCACGATTTGCAATCCTATCTTTCCATATTAAAAGCATTAAGAAAGCTTTATTTTGAACAAGACAAATATGGAAAATCTGCCACAATTAAAGAAGAACAATTAAAAATTGAGTATCAGTATGGGTTAAGAGCTTTTGTAGGTATAAATCCATTACAAGCCCAACAAGATTCTCATAGTAGTGTCATACCTTCTAAAGAAATTGAGGCTTCGGGTCGTTTAGAAGATGTCAATAAATTAGTAGGAAGAATCAAAAGTCAAGATCATAAACTAATAGTTTTATATGGTGTTTCTGGGGTGGGTAAAACTTCTTTACTTAATGCAGGTTTAATACCTGCTTTACTCAAAGAAAAATTAGATGATAATCAAGTAATTATGCCTATACCGCTGCGTATATATACTGATTGGATTAGAAATCCTGACCCCAGAACTTGGAATCTCGAATATGTACTAGAAACATTAGTTAAAAAGAATCAGAAAAATAATTTAAAAGTATTAATTTTAGACCAGTTTGAAGAATTTTTTACTATTTGTCCAAAAATAAATCAAAGACTGCCACTTTATCAATTTTTACACGAGTGTTTAAGTTTGAATTCTGTCAAGGTAATTTTATCAACAAAAACAGATTATTTACATTATCTATTAGAATGGGAACAACAGACAAATTTAGAATCAGTAATTGATTATGAAGTTTTATCTAAAGAAACTCTTTACTATCTAAGTAATTTTGATCCAAATCTTACTCAAGAAATAATCAAAAATTTAAGTGAAATTACTCAATTAAATTGGGAATCAAATTTAATTGAGCAAGTGGTAAAAGATTTGAGTTTCACAGATAATATAGTACGTCCCATTGAATTACAAGCAGTAGGGTATCAACTCCAAATAGAAGAAATTTCCACTATTAAAAAATACCGTAAGCTAGGAGATAATCCACTGCAAAAATTAAGGATGAATTTTTTAGATACAGCGATTAAAGATTGTGGTTTTCTAAATGAAAGAACAGCAACACTTGTCTTATACTTGTTAACCAATGAAGATGGTACTCGTCTACTCAAAACTTCTGCTGAATTAGCGTCAGATTTATCAAAACAAACCAGTAAAATAGATTTAATTTTAGATGTATTAGTTGCCCAGGGACTTGTTTTACTACTTCCAGATTTACCAGATAATAAGTATCAATTAGCCCATGATTATTTGATTCCATTAATTAGGGAACAGGAAGGAGAAAAATTAATTGCTGAATTGGAGTTAGAAAGAGATTTAGCACAAAATAAATTACTCCAAGAAAGACCAAATAATTTCTTTGATAAAGCAGTTGCTTCTATATTTCGATGGATGCGAGTTGATTAGATAATTTATTTTGAACTAAAAAATTAAGCATTGAATACATAGCAATCACAGCAGTTTCCTACTTGATGAAGTAGGTATATTGATGATTTTAGGAAATAGGGAGTAGGGAAGATTGGCAATAGTATAGGGAACAAGCAAAAAATATTTATCCCATTAATTATACCACATCAACCTGGAATCTGCTGTATCATGTTGGTGAGGTATAAACTTCTACGTTTAAGTCAGTCATAAAAAAGCTGAAAACTCTTTACGAAGCATGAACTCGGAAAAGCTGATAGCTGAGAGTTAGTTAACATAAAATAAGAAAAAAAGTGTAGTTTAGGATTGTTTATACAGGCTATAGTAGTTATATTAGAATTTTGTAGATAAAGATTTTATAATAAGGAAATAAAGGTAAAAGTTTCATATTTTTTATAGTAATTATTTATCTTCATTTCATGTTGGACTCAGTTTAATTTAAGGTATGTAGACTACTCTGGATATACTAAAATTCTTGATCTAGCAATTTACTATCCAATTATATAATTTTCGGTTGAATTATCAACCTGCTCAAGTTATTTCAAGCAGTTTAGTTTGATTGATTTATGGAAATCTTATACCATCAAGTATTTTAGCCTAGGGAGGATATCAATTTTATTTATGAGTTGATTGAGTATTAAATATACTTTTTCCAGACCCATAGTTGGCGAATATCTAAACATTAATTATGACTTAATAGAAAATTTATCTAACTCGAATTAATAACTAAATTTTTAGGGCAAATACTATATTATTTTTGCTTATTACTAAACCAATTAAAAAAGATCATGAAAAAAGCAAGCAAAATCATCCTCAGTAGTGCTTTATTTGTTGGCTTTGGTTTAAGTGCTATGCTAGCAGAAGCAGGTAGTTTTGATAACTTTAAAGTCCGCTATTTTCATCTAGCACAATATCTCAACAATCAAAATAGAGAACTCCAAGATATTCAAGCACAAAATCTCGATCCTCAGAAATATAGTCGCATTAATTTATCTCAACTATTAAATGGCGGACCGCCAAAAGATGGTATTCCTTCTATTGATAATCCAAAATTTAATACTGCTCAAACAACAGATTTTTCTGCTAATGAAACAGTGATTGGTGTAGAAATAAATGGTGAAGCAGTTGCTTATCCTATTGGTATTATGAATTGGCATGAAATTGTTAATGATACAGTAGGAGGAGTTAATATTACTGTTTCTTATTGTCCTCTCTGTGACACTATAGTAACATTTGAACGTGGCAGTAAAACTTATGGAGTTTCTGGTAAACTTTATCAAAGTTGTTTAGTAATGTATGACCGTGCTAATGATAGTCTTTATTCTCAACCTTGGGCTATGGGTATTATTGGTCAAGATGTCAATCGTAATTTAAAGAGAATTCCTGCCATTAAAACTACTCTTAGTGCTTGGTTAGCAGCACATCCTAATAGTAAAATTCTCTCTACAGATACAGGTAATAAACGTGACTATTTTAATTATCCTTACGGTAGTTATTATACTGATAAAATGTTGATTTTTCCTGTGAGAAATCAACGCCAACTTAGGGAACATCCTAAGTCTATTATTACATACATTTGGGAATCAGATGGAAAAACACCTCAAAATTATTTCTCTGGTAGTAGTGTTCAATTTTTACATTCAGAAATGAAGGAAATAGGAGAAAAAATTGTAGAGTTTAATGGGCGAAAAATTCGTGCTAAATGGGATGGTCAAATGGAAACTGTTATTGTTGAAGAACTTGATGGTACTGCTGTTCCTAGTTCCACTGCTTTTGCTTTTGTTTATCCTGCATTTTTTGGAGAAAAGTAGTCAATTATCAACATAATTTTTCGGTGGTGGTAAAAAGTAATAATAGGTAAGTCTAATTATAGCAGTTTTCATTAATATAGAGTACAGAGATTTAGGTTTAAAGGAAGAAGAAAGAAGGCTTTAGTTATCTAGGAGAGAAGGAAGAATTTTTGTAGTCTACCTTTGTGAAAACCGCTATAAACGTTAAAAAATTGTAGGGGCGGGTTGAACCGAAAGCCTTGAACTTAGAAATATCTAGTTCTCAAAACCCGCTCTCTAATGTTGTGTTTATTTAGATCAGCATAAATAAACGCGAGCTCGATAAAATTTCAGTTCCTGACTTAGGGTGTAATATCAAATCCGCTTAATTCAGTATAAAAAAAATTTTCATCTTCATTCAAGAGCAAATGTTTCTAAATTCTCTTTCCTCCTGACTCCTGACTCCTGACTCCTGACTCCTAGATTAACTATCTAATT
>NZ_JBNHER010000340.1:0-6009 GCF_050015975.1 Dapis purpurea BLCC-M126
CAGTCCGTTAGGATGGGATGCCGAGGTCTCCCGCTCTTGCAGAGCCGCTAACGCTTTTCATGTCGGCTCAAGCGCCGAAACGCCATATCCAATCGACCAAGAGAAAAGTGCTAGGATATTTCCCAATCTCCAATTCCCGAACGGTTTTAACCATAGGTAATTATCAATTATCAATTATCCATTATCCATTATCCATTATCAATTAATGAACTCCTCTAAATATTAAATTAGTTCTGTCGAAGTATTTAGTTGACCCTTGAATACTAACTATTTTATCTCCGCATTGTGTGGAGATATGAATATTTACTTCTCTGCCATTTTGTCTAATTTTTCTCTAACAGATAACTGAAACCCTGACTTGAACATTAATATCAATCCCAAAGCTGACAAGACAAAAACGATAATTGCACCTTCTATATAACCCCCTGTTAATAAAACAGAAGCAGATAGAAAAGTAAAACCAGTTATACAAGTAAAAACCAAAGTTTTTAAAGCTAAATTAATCCGTTTTAATAACCGATCGTTTTCAATAGAACGTACCCTAAATTGAATTTCTCCATCTTCAATTCTTGTTTCTAATTGACGGATTAAAATCTCACTTTTACTGGGTTGTTGTAATTTATATTTAATAAAATCTCTTGTTTGTTTTGCCAGTTCACCTACTATTCTACTTCTACCTTGAGCAACTGTTAAGCTTTTAACAAAAGGTTCAGAACAACTAACCAAACTATACTCAGGGTCAAGCTCTCTAGCAATACCATCTAGAGTAGTTAGTGATTTAAGAATAAAAGTCATTTGAGAAGGCAGACGAAATGGTTGTTGCTCAAATAACACATAAAGCTCTTCCTTTATTTCATCGAAATTATAAAAATCTACAGGCTTATCAGTGAAATTTTCCAATAAAAAATTAACTAATCTTCTGACAGGCATCATATCTGGCATTGGTTCAATTAAACCAATAGTAATTAAAGTATTCAGCACCTGGTCAACGTCTTTTCTTAAGGCAGCAAAAAATGTTTTGATCATTTGGTCTTTGGTCAATGACTTTACCTCAGCCATCATGCCAAAATCATAAAAAATTACTTCACCATCTAAACTAACTGCTAAATTTCCTGGATGAGGGTCAGCCTGAAAAAAACCATCTAATAATAACTGCTTTAAATAACAACAAACTCCTATTTGATTAATCCGTTTCGGATTAAGATTACAAGCTTCTATTCGTACCTTGTCGTTAATTTTGATTCCCGGTAAATATTCAAGAGTTATAACTTTTTCTGTAGTGTGAGTCCAATAAACACGAGGCACTATTATTTCAGGATACCCTTTAAAATTTTCCCGAAACCGATCAGCATTTTTCCCCTCATTCACATAGTCAATTTCTTGATAAAGAATGGTAAAAAAATCATAATAAATAGCATCTAAATCATACTTTTTAGCCCAAGCAAAATACTTTTGACAAAAACGGATAACATTTTTGACAGCTTTCACATCTAAGTCAAATAAAGGTTTTAACCCAGGACGTTGTATTTTAACAACAACTTCCTCTCCCGTTTGTAAATTAGCTTTGTGTACTTGTCCCAAACTTGCTGCAGCTATAGGGCGTTCCTGAAAATCTCTATACAGAGAATAAAGAGAGTTACCAAGTTCCGACTCAACAATAGCGATCGCTTCTGTAGTCTCAAAAGGAGGAACTTGGTCTTGTAATTTTCCTAGCTCTTCTACATATTCTTTCGGCAAGATATCAGCTCGTGTAGATAGAGATTGACCTATTTTAATAAAAGTTGGACCTAAATTTAGCATGGTTTTCACTAACCACTCAGCCCGACGCCTTCTGATAGAGGAAGATTTATTTTGGAATAAATTATCCCACCATAAAAATAAAAAAAATTTTCCGGCGGCACTAAAAACATCTATTTGTCTAGTCAGGGGAGAATATTGAGTGCGTTGCCAACGAAGGGACTTAGAAGCATTTTTAGTGAGCATACTATAAATTATATAAATCTATCCACCGTCGATTGATTTTGATACTCCTCGCCCTGAAGTGCGGGAATTTTTAAGCAATCCAAAATTGGACTCTTAAAGGCATTATCAAACTGCCTCTACTAACTGCTTTAAGAGAAAATCTTAAAGTTGTTGATATTTCGGAATATTAGCTCCACCATTAATATCGGCATTCACTAATAAACCGTTTTAGGTTCGATATAAACCCTGTTCAATTCTCTTTCCTCAAGACTTCCAGCTATCGAGTTTTTCACCAATTATTGGCAAGAAGTCATCATCTAAAAAGCTAGCTTGTGAAGTATAAGATTCTTCTGTTTTCACAAATTCTATTCCATATAGTTTACAAAACTGCTTGATGCATTCTTTGAGTTTCGCAGTAGGAATTTGTACCAACTTTTGGTTATTTTTTTCCAATATTAATACCAGATTTTTGTTGCTTATTCCATCCAAAAACAATCCTGCCTCTATATTTCATACAATGATTAAGCACTAATTTTGCTGCTTTGTTCACCGTATCTTTCATTTGGCGATTGCGTTTTTCTGTGATGTTAGCTAACTTTTTTGACCAAAATCCTTGAGGTTTACTCTATTTAATTGTTGCTGTATGTTTGTTGTACCATTGGTTAACTGATTTTAAATGTCTGCCATTGATGATAAAACTTTTTCCTACATTACTAAGACAAGTTAACCAATTCTCAACACCATGATCTATACCGAGAACTTTATCTTTGTCTAGAGCCTGGTGTAGCTTGATTTATAATTGATATACCCACTGGACATAAAAACAATTATTACGAGGTATAATTCTGATTTCTCTAATTTTTTTCCAGTCAAAATTATTGGAAAAATGCAACAAAAAAATATCAACTTTAAAGACAGCTTTAACTTTTTTGCCCAAAGGTACTCTGACCTGATTTTCTTTCAATCTCAGAGCTTGTTTGGGATAAGTTATAACTTCTAATCCTCCCTTTTTTCGATATTTTGGAAGTCGAGGTTTGTTTGACAAATGTCCTGCTAAATGCTGGTGAGAAAGCTCTTTGTAGGACTGAAAAGATTCTGTCACTAATCTGAGAGTTTCTTGTGCTGCTTGAGAATGTAGAAATTGATAATTAAAATTTGACTTTAATTGTTTTCCTAAATCATATTTACCTGTGATGTACCCTAATTTAAAGTACCATTGACGTGCCAAATAAATTCCATAATTAATAAGTTTATTAGCTGTGGTACACAAATACTCCAAAAAGGGAATAAATTCGGGATTGTTGATTAATTCTTGTTGGCATCCATACAATTTACTTCACCTGCTTTTTGTGAAAATCATCAATGGTACTATAGCATACTAGATCTATTATCTACCACTTCAAAACAGAAAAAATTTGCCCTAGACGAGCCTTGCTCTAAACCCATTTTTGTGGTAACTGGGAAAGGAAAATTTGGGAATATGACTATATTTAACTCCAAGAAAGAAAGAAGAATACTTTAAACTCTATTTTTAGTCGAACAAGATACTGTAAGGGAAAAGAAAAGTTTTCAATGGTAGGTTTTCTTTAGACAGTAGAAAGCAAGTTTTGCTAGAAAATAAAAAATTTATCATCTTTTCTCTGCTTCTTTTTTGGCAATTTCACTATTTTTTTGATAAAGTTTAGCTCTATTAACTGCCACATCATACTGTAAATAACTAGGTGCAACAGAGGCCATTAATTCTGCTGCTTGTTGCCATGTCTTAGCGATCGCCAGCCACTCCTCTTGAGACTGAGCAACTTTACCATCAGCAACAGCTTTTTGAGCAAGTCGTACTGCTTGAGTAAAAGCAGCTTTTGACTTGGCCTCAGTATTTTCTGCAGATTTTTTATTAGTAGGAGATGGAGACTGGGAAACTGTATTTTCTGAAGCTGTTATTTTATCTATCCCGGATAAGTTGAACCATCTATTGACTTGGATACCTAAAGTGAGCATTAGCAGACTGAGAAAAAAAATGCCTATTACATCAGGTTGGAATTGATTTTGCTTTGGCATTCCTGTAGAATAAACAGTTTTAGAAAGAGGGATTTTAGTTGTTTTCGGCTTATTTGTCTGCCAATTATTTGCTATTTGTTTGAAAATATTAGGTCTAGTCAAAGTAATTTCTTGAGACCAAAGTAATTGATTTTCTTGATCTTTAGTAATATCCTCAAGCCAAAGTAATTTTTGTTCTTGAATAATTCTACTATTAATTTTTACTTGCTGAATATTACGAGGTGAAATTTCTTCAAGGGTCTGTTTAACCTCTTCTACAATATTAGACTTTTCTAACTGTTGAAGTTGTGGTGCTTCACATAAAACTTGCAAAACACCATCAGAAAATATAGCTCTAATTCTGACATCTAATGTAGCTAGCTGTTCATTGAGAACTTGAATAATTGCTGCGACGCTACCCCGACGTGCTTGGGCAAATATATCATTAGTTTGATTGGTCATTGATAGTTAATAGTATTGATTTAATAGTTCCCAGATATTGAATATAATTCTTAGTCCATCTAAATATTATTTCTTTATAGAATTGCTACACAATTTAGCAGATAATACTAAGTAAAAATTACTATTGCGATATACGCAATAAAAGCAATAACTAAGTATTTATAAGAAATAGATAGAGGCAGCAGGAGGAAAAGAAGACATATCTAATTCCCATCCACAAAGTCTTTTGTAGCAATACTTCAAAGAAACTGTAAAACTAGGGTGACAATGAGAGTATCAAAAGTCTTATGCTAGAATTTGCGACAGCATTAGAGGGAAAACAGGAAATTAACTATGGCCAAATCCCTAAGTGGCAAAATCTTTGTACTGGATGACAATATTGATACTGACCAAATTATTCCCGCCGAGTATCTAACATTGGTTCCTTCCAAGCCAGATGAATATGATAAGCTGGGAAGTTATGCTTTGTGTGGGTTGCCTGACCGCTACGGCAAGTTTATTGAACCAGGAAAAATGAAAACCCAGTATCCAATTATCGTGGCTGGAGAAAATTTTGGTTGTGGCTCGTCACGGGAACACGCACCTATTGCCCTAGGAGCTTCTGGTGTCCAAGCAGTAGTTGCTCAATCTTACGCTCGTATATTTTTCCGCAATTGTTCGGCGACTGGAGAGTTATACCCATGGGAATCCAGCGATCGCCTGTGTGAGTTATTTGAAACTGGTCAGGAAATTACTATTGATTTTGAAGAAAATCAGATAACTAATCATACTCTTGGTAAGACTTATCAGTTGAAGTCTTTGGGAGAAGTAAAACCTGTCATTGATGCTGGAGGTCTTTTTGCCTATGCTCGTCAAACAGGTATGATTTCCCAAAAACAAGGTTAAACTTTTCTTTTCATTAGGAGAGAAATTTATCTCTCCTTTTTGATGTTCAATTTTTCAATAATTTTCAATTGTTTAGTTTTTAATTTGATGGAAACTCAAGCTCCAGAACGTACCAGCCTAAAATTCATTATTTTATATAAGGGAATTATTGCGACTATCATGTTGCTAATTTCTTTAATTTCAGCTTGGAGCTGGAGAAATTTTGATACTCTCGCAACTTGGGCTGAAATTAATCTGATTAATGGGGAGTTTCAGACAGTAGAATTAATCTTAAAACCAATTCTCAATGCTGGTATTCCTAGTCTAAAGTTAGTGGCTCGTTATACAGCAGTTTATGGCAGTTTGATAATTATTGCCTTGGTTGGTTTGTGGTACGAAAAATTTTGGTCTAAGATTCTGTTTGTAGGATTAGTTGCTGTACCATTGCCTTTAGAAGTCAAGGAATTAATACATGATTTTTCTATTATCAGACTAACTATTTTTATACTTAATTTAGCTGTCTTTATATTTTTAATGATCCGAGAATTTAAGACTGAAGATTAAATTTTATTTTCAATAATAAAGAAAGACAGAGTTCATTAATTGATAATGGATAATTGATAATTACCTCTGGTTAAAACCGTTCGGGAATTGAAGATAAGGAAATATTATTTCTTTTTTTCCCCT
>NZ_JBNHER010000341.1:0-16824 GCF_050015975.1 Dapis purpurea BLCC-M126
TTAAACCTGAATTATTTAATTAATAATTAATAATTAATAATTATTCGGTAAATATAAAAAAAATGTTACCTCTCAATTTGGTGAAGATGGAATTATTGAAGCTATTTTCAATAAATTAGACATTGAGAAAGGTTGGTGCGTTGAATTTGGAGCTGCCGATGGTAAGCGTTTATCCAATACATGGAATCTTTGGCATAACCGAGGCTGGAATGCGGTACTAATTGAAGGCAACTCAACACATTACCAAACCTTGCTAGATTATACTAAATCTTTTAGTAATGTGATTCCTGTTAATAGTTATGTGTCTTATGAAGGAGATAAAACTATAGACAAAATATTACAAACAACTGGCATACCCAAAGATTTTGAATTATTATCTATAGACATTGATGGAGATGATTACTATGTTTGGAAAAGCATAGAGCAATACCAACCAAAATTAGTTATTATCGAGCATAACCCCACTTTGCCTCCAGATGTCGAATTTGTGGATGTGCCAAGACGTAGTGGAAAAGCAGGTTTTGGTTCTTCTGTCAAAGCTTTTATGAAACTAGCAAATCAAAAAGGATATGAATTGATTTGTTGTACGCTTGCTAATTCTTTCTTTGTTCATAAATCTCTAGTCCCTCATTTGGATATTTGTCAGAAGCCCCTGAGTGAAATATTTAGTTATGATTATGTTAGGTATGTTTTATATTCCTATTCTGGTAAAGCTTTCTTGTTTCCAGGAAAAGCTCCCTACGGCAACTTAAACACAATTGAGAGTACCTTGAGGCAATCAAATGTTTTATCAAACCCTCCAGAAAACTCCCTACAAGTAGTGTTAATTCCTTGCGAGCAATTAGATAGTCTGATGGCAGAAGATAAGCTTTTCAAGGAATATCTAACTGCTCGCGGTCTCAAAGAAGACTACGATTTGTGGTTACAGAACAGACAATAGTCGTCAGACAATATCTACGCAACGTGCAACTTTCTTGAAACCAATAGTATTTAGGGAATTTGAGAATAATATTTCTTGTGCTTTAGAGACAAAAGCATTATTCTGCCCTAGAAAGTTGCACATTGCTTTAGTGTTTTAGTTCATCAGTAGGATTGGGTTTCAGAAAGGTGGTAATTTACCCGACAAAACGAGGGGTTTTGAAACTGGGCAAGACTCCCAAAGTTTCAAGACCTGCTCGTACATTTTTTCCCAAGGAATGCTATAACTGGTACAAGACCAACGATCAGGCTGTTGTGGGTTCGGATAATCAACAATTGCTTGTGGCGGAATCTCAATAATGTGATGATGTATGTGCATAGAACGTTGACCCCCTCTCAGCCTTGGTTCATGAACTATTCCTGGCTTTTTGCATATTCGCGAAACGAACAGAGAGTCAGTAGCAACATGGGTTATAAAAAAATCTATAATATTAGCAAAGCATAACTTCTCAGCAGCAGTTATACCAACAAGATTGAATACTTTGATTTCAGAAATCAGTTTTTCTTCTACTTGCTTTGCTATTTCTTTATCAACTGCTGTCATCTTTTTATTATAATTTCCTTTCGATGGCGTTAGAGGAAATGTCCTGCCGTCTAAAACAACTCCTACTTTGGGGAATGACTGATGGATTAAATTGATAATTTGTGGTACTGCTTCTACTAATTCCTTCCAAGCTCTTTTTTCCCCAGCTATCCCAATCCAGATCAGAGGAAAACAAGCTTCCGCAGTCTTGATTAAGTTATCCAATATAAGGTTATCGGAAGGGTTACACAGGTGAAGTGCTGAATTAACTAAAATTGCATCTAGATCGTCGAGAATTTTTTTGTTATGGTGTTTGTGATACTGAACGCTAGAAGAAATTATAAATTCTCTGTTTTTCAACAATTTCTGATTAATACTTTTATAATCGCTTGCATAGTCATCTCTGTTTAAACCATACATCTGACTCACGGACATAAAATTAGAGCCTTTCAGAGTATAAATGTTGGTTGTTGGATTAATTAAACCTTGAGTATTTAATATATGAACTCCATACAAATAATCGTAAAAATAATGATAAGGTCTATCTTGGGCGACAAATAAACCAGAGTATTTAAAGGGATAAAAGCGCTCGGATGATAATTCATTAAAGTTAGCTACCAAGTAGCCTAGTATGCTATAAGCATTCCTGACGACAATATTAAACCATGGTCCTGCTATTTCTTCATAAATAGCAACAGCAAATTGCATAGTTGGAAATATTACAGCAACCTGAGCGCAATACTGTCCTATGTAAAAACATCTTAAACCATCTCTAAACAAAATAAAGTTGACATCGTTACACAAAATACTTGAGTAGAGAATAGCATCATTTTGTGAAAATGGACTAGGAATTCTAGCCATACCAGAAGTGACTATCATTTTGACAATTTCTTCTGAAAAATTAGGCTTAGTAACAAATTTAATAAATTCTGTGTATTGAGTTTCTATAAACTGATAACCGTATTGGTTAAAAATATTAGCAATTCTATTCAAGCCGTCACTATTTATTCTTAATAACTGAGACAGAAATACATCTCTATAATTAGTAGATTTAATTTCAGCAGCTAGCTTTTCAGAATCAAAACCTACTAATGGTTCTAAATTATGGTAGGCTTTCCAATAAGCAGAAAGTTCAAATGATTCTTGATGAGGATTATTTTGAGACTTACGAAAACAATTATTTTGAGCTATTGCCCAATGTAAGTTTTCTCGAAACACTTGAGAATCTAAATTAAATCCAACTGCTTTTTGATAAGCGGCAATGGCGTTTTCCCATTCGCTACGCAATGAGTAGCATTTTCCTAAACCATTGTAGGCCCAACTAAAATCAGAGCTAATTTTAATAGCAGATTGAAAATAAGCTATAGCTTCATCCAGTTTATTCTGTTGTAGAAAAATTTCACCTAACCTTTGATGGGGCCATAGCAATTTGGGGTTTAGTTTTTTAGCCTGCTGATAAGCTATTTTGGCTTCGTCTAATTTTCTCTGAATTAACAGAACTTCTCCCAAACATTGGAAACCACCATAAAAAGAGGGATTCATTTGTGTAGCTTGACGATAAGCTGTTTCTGCTTCAGCCAATTTGCCTTTCCGTTGCAAGTACCTGCCTTGTTTTAGAGGAGTTGTTGAATGTTCCGGGTACATATTTTTCAGGACAAATAAGTAAACTTAGTTAGTTAATATATTCACATTAAATATATTTACATTAATCTAATAACGATGGTTGAAGTTAAAAAGTTCCTTGAGTTAATATTTTAATTTCTACTACCCATTTATTTGAATATCTCTATGAGGTATGAGTCTGTTAATATATCTAAAGTAAATTTATTTTGAAGTTTTTGTAGTATATATGAACCATAGTCATTTATTAAAGCAGGCCAAATCAGTTGAAAACATTGGGGAAGTTGGTTGAGGTGATTGTTCCACTATTTACATTATATTGAACTCAGATAAAGCTTATATACAACAACATGGAGATAGACTGCCAATGCTCCCAGAAGATTTGCTAAAAAAGGCTAACAAACAAAAGCGAGAGGGTAAATTAAATGAAGCGATCGCTAATTACCGTAGTGCAATAGAGCTAAATCCTAATTCGTTCCTCTTGCATCAAAATCTAGGGGATGCCTTAGTAAAAAAAGGGTTGCTGGATGAAGGCACTTTAGAGTTAAGAAAAGCTCTGGAAATTAAACCTAATTCTGCACTTTCCCAAGCTTACTTGGGAGAAGTTTTAGTTAAACAAAAGTTATTTGATGAAGCTATTGATTACTTGGAAAGTGCCATTAAAATTCAGCCAAATTTCCATAAGTATTATAATAGTCTTGGTTTAGCGTTGATTGGAAAAGAAAAATATGATGAAGCTATTGTTCTTTTTCAGAAAGCAATAGAATTAAAACCAGATTCTTGTTGGGGTTATTATAATTTAAGCCAAGTATTATCAAAACAAGATAAGTTATCTTCAGCTAAAGAATACTACGAAAAAGCAATCCAACTAAATCCGCAACTCTCAAATCATAGCAAAAAACCGATTAACGTCATTTCACCTCCCAAAGATAGTCCGAAGATGGTAAATACAGGAGAAAGATATGTACCCCATCTTAAAGGTACAATTAAATACGAACATTTACATAGGTATGGGCTGTGTTTGGAAATAGTGCGTGGTAAGTCTGTTTTAGATATAGCCTCTGGAGAAGGCTACGGTTCAGTTATATTGTCGCAAACAGCAAGCTCAGTTATAGGTGTTGATATTGATACCGAATCTGTGAAATTTGCTCAAAACAAATATCAAGACAAATCTAATTTACAGTTTTTGGTTGGCAGATGCGATTCAATTCCTTTATCAAATGAATCTATAGACGTTGTTGTTTCCTTTGAAACTATAGAGCATCACGACAAACATGAGGAAATGATGCAAGAAATAAAAAGGGTTCTGAAAAAGGATGGAGTCTTAGTTATTTCTTCCCCAAATCGCCTGGTTTATTCGGATTTACCTAATTATCATAATCCTTTTCATGTCAAAGAACTCTACGAGCAAGAATTTGTTGATTTGCTGAACAGATATTTTAGCCATACTAAAATTTATGGACAAAGACTCGCTACTAGCTCTTTTGTGTTCCCTCTAGATAAATTTGATCTTGATAGTTTCAATTCTTATACTGGCAATGGTGAATCAATTTCTAAAGGCTTTTTACCACTACACAATCCAGTATATTTTATTGCAATATCCTCAAATCAATCAATCGACATCCAAAATAAGTTATTAAATTCATTCTACCTAGATAGAGACGACGATTTATTGAATTCTGAAGCTTTCCCCATCAGAAAAAAAATGTCGCTACAGAAGGTAAATGAATTAAGCCTAGCAATAGATGGCAACGCTGAAACATATATGACTGATGGCTGGTCTGACCCCGAAGAATGGGGATGTTGGGCATTGGGACCCTATGCGGGACTTAAGCTAGAGCTGACAGAGGCAGCAAAAACAGATTTAAAATTAGTTATAACAGCTAAAGCTAGAGTATCAGAAAGAAAAAACCAATCTCTAGTTATAATCAATTTAAACGGTCAAACAGTAGGAGAATTATTATTTCCTGGCGGGGAAAATTTTGTCACAGAAGAACTGACATTGCCATTAAATTTATTAGCAGATCGGGTTGTATTAGACTTTGTTTTGAATCTACCTGACTACTATCGCCCAACGACCAACGAACTAGACCAGAGACCTTTAGGTTTGGCAGTCAGCAAAATATCCATAAACTATTAAATTTTAACACACTTGATTTGGACGTTTCATGGGAAAATATTAGTTCATGCTCAACAGCAGATCAATAGGGAGAATAATATGGACAAAAAACCACTGGTTAGCATTTGTATTCCAACTTATAACGGCGCTCAATTTCTCGAAATTGCTTTAGAAAGCGCTTTACAACAAACTTATCCCTCCATAGAAATTATTGTTTCAGATGATGACTCTAAGGACGATACAGTTAAAATTGTTCGAGCTTTCCAAGAAAAAACACCAGGGAAAATTGCTGTATTTGAGCATAGTCGATACGGGATAGCACAAAACTGGAACAATACTGTTACTAAGGCACAAGGTAAATACATCAAATTTTTGTTACAGGATGATTTGCTAGAACCAAACTGTTTGGAGGAAATGGTTGATCTAGCAGAAGAAGATGAGGAAATAGGTATGGTGTTCTCTCCTCGGGAATTGCTGATGACAGAGGATAGCAAGAGCGATCGAGGTTGTCTTGATGTATATCAGCACGCCCAAGACGTACACAAAGCTTGGTCGCAAAAGCTCCAGAGGATTAACTCAGGTCATAAACTATTAGGAGACCCTAATTTTGCGGATTCTCCTATGAATAAAATAGGTGAACCTAGCAATGTTTTGATTAGAAAAGAAGTATTTGAGGAAATAGGATTATTTGACTCCGAACTACATCAAACCCTCGATATGGATATGTGGTTTAGAATTATGTGCAAGTACAAAATAGGTTTTATAGATAAAAAACTAACTAAATTTCGCATACATCCAAAACAAGCTTCTCATAAAAACCTGGGGTTAAAAAACTTAATTGACAATCAATTTTTGAGGGCAAAAATGCTTTATAGTGGGGAGTATGAAATTTTGAATGAAGGAGTGAGGGAAAAGTGGAGAAAAAAAATTAAAAGCTTAGTAGAACATGAATTAGAAATTTTATGGTCTAGCATTAACAACTTGAATATGGAGAAGGGGAAATTAGAGATTTCCCAACAAGAATTACAGCAAGAAGTTGAGAAATTAAAAAATAATAGATTTGTAATTGATGAAAACTATTTTGAAAACCAAGAAAAGTACAATCTTATGGTAGGAAGTGCTTGTTATGCTTATCAAACAGGGGATTTAGTTCAGATGATAGATTTTTTCCAGCAGTCTCTTAAATATACTAATTCATTACCTACAGAAACCTTATTCAACTGGGTTAAAAGTTTGAAAAATTTTTGTGAATTAAACGGGACTTATTTAGACACATACGCTTTGACTAAATCACCAGAGTGGGAACAGCTTTTAAAGAATGTGTTCCAAGCTGGACTGATATTAAATAAGTAATACGGTTAAAGCTGATATAAAAGCTTTTGACATTTTTTATCTGGGGTTATTAAGTCCAGAAATACTAAAAATATTGTCTTCTCTGCCAATACTTGACACCCCCATTTCTTCTATAAAAAACGAAATTTTGTCTAATTTTTCCTGGGGGACGTTTAGATAAGTACACCAAGAATTAACACTTCTAAGATAGATTATCCGAAAATCTAATTTTTTTAATAAGTCCGCAACATTTTACAGTTTATAGCTTTTTACTTCAACTTTAAAATTAATAGCATTATTAAAATAAATTTCACATTTTCCGTGCAATAAATGCAATGTGTCCTCCCCCCAAATAACCATAGAAGCGAGAGCCATAGATAATGGCTGTAACTTCTTGAAAGCCGACTTCTCGTAATTCATTCAACATTTCCCAGCCAAAATCTTGGAAGCAAAGAATACCATCTTTGTTGAGGGGGTCTCCATGATAGACTGGTTCTTTTAGATGGATAATTTTCCCATCATCACCAACCTTAGCTCTAATAATATTTGTTTCTGACCACTTGCAAAAAGGCACACTAAAAATCATTTTTCCTCCAGTTTTCAAAACTCTAAAACACTCAGAAAATGCCTTTTGATAATGGGGAATATGTTCAAAAACATCAAAAGATAGTAAAAAGTCAAACTGGTAATTATCAAAAGATAAATTAGTTAAAGATTCATTTCTGATTCCCTGAGCGTTCAAAGAACCTGGTGCAATATCATTTCCTAAGTATTCGCTTCCGGTGGTCAAAGGAAAGCGTTGTTTAATGTATTGGTATAAAGGAGTTACTTGCTCAGTTAAATAGATACTAACATTTTTCTGAGGATTGCACTCTAGATCGAAAATATGTAAAATCGACCTCATTCTGTTGTTCAGACTACATTGAGGACAAAAAAGACTCTCTCTCCAGTTAGGAAACTTAAAACCATCTACTTCATAACCATGATTGTAATTAACTAAAAAATAAGATTCTGAATTACAGACATGACAATAACCATTAACCTGAAAGTTATTTTTACCTTGCTCTTGGTAAAGAATAGCCTTTTCTACATCTTGCATCAATAAATAAAGTTCTCTATCTACTATTAACAGAGATTGGTATTCTGCAAAAGAACCAACTTTTAAATGATTTAAAGCTGGATTAGGAAACTGTTGTAAACTCATAGTATATAGTTTTATATGGTTCTTAATTCGATCAGACTAACTGATAAGATTTATTAAATTAACCAACTGTTTTTCCACAGCTTGGGGTGTATAGGGCGTGATCGCTTGCTGAGAATTACTTGCCAAACGCTCCCATAGATACTTATCTGTGTAAAGACGTACAATTGCTGCCACAAAGTCCGTCTCAGTATCACCTACCAATACATCATGGTCGTGCTTTAACCCCATCCCCTCTGAGCCAATAGAAGTCGTGATAACTGGCAACCCATATTCAAGGCTTTGTCCTATTTTGCCTTTCATACCAGCCCCAAAACGAAGGGGAGCTACAAAGGCTCTATGACTAAGAAAATAAGGACTAACATCTTTAACATAGCCAGGTACCTTAATTTTTTCTTCAGCTAAACTTTTAACCTCTGAGGGTGGATTACTTCCTAACAAAGTCACTGTCATCTCTGGTAAATTTCCCCAAACCTTGGGCATTATAGATTTACAAAGCCATTCCACAGCATCAACATTTGGTAAATGTTTATATCCTCCAATGAAGAGTAAACCTTGACGCTCTGAAAAATCTTTGCTTTCTCCTGCAAATGGGGTGTGAATAGTTGGTATCACTGCAACTTTGGAAATAGACTCTTTTTCAAAAACTTTTTTTTCAACTTCAGTCACAGTAACAGTCAAATCAACAAACCTCGCTAAACTTAATTCCAATTCCCGCGTACCCATCCACTCTTTTTCCATCTTTTTCTTATCATCATAATCATCAGGTAATAACTCCCAAGCTCGTTTAAGCCTTAAAAAGTGTAAATCCACAGTGTCGTAAATAATTTTAGCATTAGCATTGTGTTGGCGAACAAACCAAGCATATTTTTGGGTTAGATGAGGGCGACTAATCCAAACAAACTTCACCATAGATAACCGATCCTGAATTTGCTCTTGAACCTTTTTTTGATATTCGGGACAAGTATATAAAATCTCCACGCCCATTTCTTGTAGTTGTGAGGCGTAAGGTTCTTCTAATTGCCCTTGATCAATTGCAAAAATCACATGGTAATTGAGTTTTTTGAAGATTTTAATAATTTGGTATAAACGATTTGCACCTGCTTCTCGATCATACTGAAGAATGTAATTTTCAACTATCAAAATAATGTCTTTATTTAAAAGTAGTCTAATCGGACCTACTTTAGGATTATCCGGGTTGCTAGCCAAGCAATACCCTGACAAAACATTTTGCCATTTTTTCCTAAACTTAACTGCATTTACTTCTTGATAGCGTTTAACTCCGCTACTGGTAGAAGTTCCAGATGTAATACCTTCATAGTGAACAACCTGAGATTTGGGCTGATACATTACTTTTAAACCTAGCTTGTGGCGAATGCTAAAACATAAGTCAGTATCTTCATAGTAAGCGGGGGCGAAATGTTCGTCAAAACCTCCTAACCTCTCGAAAACATCTCGTATAACCATTAAACTAGCGCCAGAACAATAATCTACAGGTCTAACGTAGTTATATTGCGGGGCTAAAGGATTATCCATCCTTCCATAATTCCATCCCGACGCATCACTCCATATAACTCCTCCTGCTTCTTGTAAGCAGCCATTAGGATAAACTAACTTAGAACCTACTGCCCCAACTCTATCGTCAGAATCAAAGGTCGCTAACATACTTTCTAACCACCCTGGAGATACCTCGGTGTCGTTGTTTAAAAAGTAAATATATTTACCTCTTGATTTGCTTGCGCCAGCGTTACAAGATTTTATGAAGCCAAGATTAGAACTATTCTTCACAACTAACAAACCTTTAACAACTTCTAAAAAATCTTCCGTATGATCCAGGGAACAATCATTAACGACTATAATTTCTACTGCTGTTTCATTGATATTGATTTTTAAAGATTGCAAGCATCTGAGAGTATAATCAATTTTATTATAAACAGGGATAACTATAGAAACTAAAGGATTATCGCTACAAGGTAGAACTAAATCAAATTGTTTCAAAATTTCCTGATTGTAAGCTTGACAACTATCGTTTAGAGATGGTTTAGCTTGAGTATCGGAGCATTTTTTACTGACTACGCTCAACAACTTAGGAAATATTTCAATATTATTAAATGCAAAATCCCTGTTATTAATTGCTACTTTATAGGCTACTATTGCTTCATCTAATCTTCCCTGGTCAGAAAAAATATTACCTAACTCAAAGTAAATTCTAGGCTCCAGGGGGATAACTGCTAAAATTTTATGATAAGTTTCCTCTTGTTGATCTGGCTGTAATTCTATGGTTTTACGATAACAAGCGATCGCTTCGTTCAAATCATACTGGTTATTATCAACGTTTCCCTCTTCCTTTGATTTTCTAACTAAAATATCCCCCAATTTTTCGTACAATTTAGCTGCATCTGGTTTGACTTTAGTAGCTTGCCGATACCATGTAGCTGCTTGATTCCACTCATTCTTTTTACAAAAAATGTTTCCTAAATTTTCGCAAGCTTCAGCCAAACTGGGATCGATCTGAGCAACCTGCTTGTAATGATAAATAGCTTTATCCAAGTCACTTTGCCTAACAAAAATTTCAGCCAAGTCGTAATGACAACTAGCCAACCCAGGTTTTAGCTCAATAGCCTTTTGGTAGTGAAGTATAGCTTTTTCTAAATCTCGTCGATCCAAGAAAATCTTAGCAATAGCTTGACGAGCTTCAACAAAATTCTCTTCTAATTTTAAACTTTGATGGTAACAAGCAAGAGCTTCGTCAAAATCCCTCATGCTTGCCAAGCACCTGCCTAAATTGTAGTAAGACCAAGGAGAATCCTTAGCAAATTCAATAGCTTTACGGTAAGCGGTAGCAGCTTCAGAATAATGATTTAGCTCCAGTAGGGTGTCGCCTAAGCTTTGATGAAAATCAAAAACCATCGGCTCTATTTCTACCAAACGCTCGAATATAACAAGTGCTTCCTTGAAACGGTTTTTATTTAGCAGAAGCTTACCTATATGCCACAGCAAACTCTCGAAATGAGGATGGCCCGATCTAACTTCAGATAACTGATTAACTACTTCAAAATTATTAAAGTGACTATAAAAGAGATCGGTGTCCAGTTCGATTGCTTTCCAATAACTTGCGATCGCGTCGTCCCATTTATTAATTGCAGCAAAAGTATTTCCCAACTGCTGATGTAACAAAAAAGAATTCGGGGATAACTGGATTGCCTTTTTATAGAAAGCGATCGCCTCGTCCCAATGTTCGATTTTGGCTAAACTATAAGCCAAATGATGAGAAAAATTTCCTGAATCAGGATTCAATTCAACTGCCTGACGATAAAAGCTAATCGCTTCTTCCCAGTTTCCTTCCTTCGTTTTTTCCTTACCTAAATCCAAAAAATACTCAGACAGCTCACCCAACTGCTGTCTAACCTGAGCTGAGCCTGGATGCAACTCCACCGACTTCCGCAACTCAACCGCAGCCTCCCCCCAACGCTCCAAGCGACTCAAAGCATACCCCAACTGATGCCTAACTGGAGCAGACTTCGGATTAATCTCCACCACTAACCGCAACTCAACAACAGCCTCCTTCCACTTACCCAACTGCCCCAAAGCATGCCCCAAATGATGCCTAACCTCCGCCCCGGCAAAACCCAAACTAATTGCCCGCCGATACTCAACTACTGCCTCTTCCCATCTGCTCAAATGCCCCAAAGCCTGACCCAAAGCAAACAAAACCTCACCAGATTCCCCAGACACAGCTACTGCCTGACGGTACAACTCCACCGCCTCCGACCATCGCTCCAACTTACCCAAAGCTTTTGCCCAACCCAGACAACAATCAACCTTACCCGGATTTATTTCCCAACTCCGGCGATATAACTCCACTGCCTCGGACCATTCCTGTTGCCCACACTTAGCCTCTGCCAAATAATAATAAGCCTCCGCCTGTAAGGAAGTTCCATCCAACATCCCCACGGCTTGATTAATACAGTTCACCGCCTCCAACCATTGCCCCAACTTCAACAACCCAGTTCCCAAACCCAGATAAAATTCAGGCACATCTTTTTTTAGATCGAGCGCTCGACTTAAATAACTTACCCCATCTTGAAACTGTCCTTGCTGACTCAACATTACCCCCAACTTGTAGAGAGACCAGGGGGATTGAGAATTTATAGCCACTAACTGACGAAAGGCAGCAATTGCCTCTTCTCTCCGCCCCGCCTTCTCCAAAGCATCCCCTAAATTTTGGTAATACCAGGCAAACTGGGGATTTTGCTCTATGGCCTTTTGATAAGAAGCGATCGCCTCCTCTAATTTTCCCTCCCGTAACAGTTTGTTTCCTGTAGCAAAAGCAGTAGCAGTCATAATTTATTTTTTATTTATTATTTTTTGATTTTATATAACAGCTTTATAATTATATAAGGAAAGTACCAATCAAAAAAAGTTCCTCGATTGTAATTATTTTGGTCATGGTATGGCATTGGAGCATCTTGTTTGCTTGTCAGGAACTACTGATTTCCATCCACAAACTGTAGAACTACTGGGTAAATTAGAAATTATACATCTGTGGAGGATGGGGCGGGTTGATTTGATCAAATGTTGATATTATAAATTTCAAGGCTAAACTCGCCCCTACTATTTCAAAATTTTAGGCGTGTCCATGATTACAGCACTTTTCAGATAGATGACCTCACGTCACAACCAGTACCTTGTAGGGAAGTTCCATGGAACTTCCCTACTGTGGTCTACTAATAAAAAAATCCCTGTTAAGAAAATTCTTTCAATCTCGCTACCAAATGGTCAAAATAAGGAGCTAATTCTGTTTGTTGTTCAGAGGAAAATCTTTTCAAACTAGCCGTTTTAATAGCTTCTAAACCGCACACCATTGCTGATAGTGGTACAAGCAATTCCTGATAGAGTAAGTTCATATAATGAAGCCCTTCTTGACTGGTAAATTCCGTATTATTACCAGCAATTCCATAAGTAATACAACGTAAAAAATGCCAGAAATCTCGCCAGCAAGCTTCAGCTCGTACTGGTGGATATAAATCTCCTCCTTCCGCTGTAATATTAGGATATGTTGCTAATACTTTTTCCCTAGCTTCATCAACAATTTCTGCTGCATATTCTCCAAGCAAACTAGCAGCTTCTATAGCAAAAATTGGCACTACTGAAGATGTTTTTAGTAGTTCTAAATCGCTCTCTGTGAAATAACGACTTTCATCATCAGCAGTTTGAAATAATTGAATAATTTCTGTTGGTAGAACTTCTGTCCAAGTTTTGAAGCTAACTATTCTCGCTTTAGGAATTAATTGTTTAGCTGTTTCCGTTAATTGTGTAGTCATAATCAAAATTTGATAGCTTTTAGGTAAATAATTATTAATTATTAATTACCTCTTTTTAAATCATTGGGGCGGGTTCATGTCATCAAATATTAATATTATTAATTTGAACTAGAACCCATCCCCTACTATTGCAACATTTTAGGTGTGTCTATGATTAAGCTGTAGGTTGTTGGGTTTGATTTTGGGTGGCAGAACGTAACTGATTGAGAGCTTGATCAATTTTGGACAATTCTGGATGTTGTTCTAACTTGGCCATTACTTTAGCCTTGGGTATTTTTACTTTCTTAGCGTGTTCTAGGGCTTCATTAACAATGCGTTCCCGATATTGTTCTAATCCTTTAATTACTTCCTCTATTTCTTGTTCTTGGGTTGTTGATGTTGCAGTATTCGCCTCTAAAGTTTCAGACATAATGGTTTTCCGAGCAATATTTGTACTTTTCCGAAATTAATCATCCCAGATTTAGGGATTAGTTGGTAGTATTTGTAAAGAAACGTAAATAAAATTAAGCAGATTTTAATATGGAAATTAACCAAATTCAGGTATACTTAAATAGTTCTGATTCTCAAGAGAGACTAAAAGCGCTGACGGAGTTAAGGAACTACGAAAGTGAAATAGCAGTTCCCCTCCTGAAAACTAGACAACGTGATCCTGAATTTCTCGTCCGTTCATTTGTAGCAATGGGATTAGGCAATAAACGTACCTCTGAAGGTTTTAGGATATTGCTAGAAATGATGAAAAATGACACAGACTACAATGTGCGAGCAGAAGCAGCAAACTCCCTATCTAAATTTGGAGAAGAGGCAATTCCTCTTTTAGTAGAAAAATTCCGCCAAGACGATAACTGGTTAGTGCGTCGGAGTATTCTCGCCCCTCTCATAGATATGCCATTTCCTGAAGCACTATATGAAGTGTGTATTTGCGCGATCGCTGGTGAAGATATAACGGTGCAGGAAGTTGCCATTAGTGCTTTAGGTACGTTAGCGGGGACAAAGAAAGAAACCGAAGCTTTGCAGCAACTATTAGCTTTTGTCAATGCCGAATTTTGGAATATTCGGTTGCGAGCTGCTCAAGGGTTGAGCAAATTTGACGATCCCCAAGCAAAAGCAGCTTTGAATTATCTTAGCAAAGATGAAAATCATAGAGTAGTAGCTGTAGCTTTGGAGAGTTTGCTGTAACTATTAAGCATTCAGCTAAAGTCAAAACTTTGTGCTGGTGTTATACCAAATTCAAAAAAGAATGTTACTAATAGTTTAGTAAACTAAAATAGTTTAAGTCAGATGCACACTTTGTTCAAATAGATTGTTTGATGGTAAAAAATGATAATAATAACTACTTCTACTGACTATTAACTACTAGAAACAGTATTAATATTTGTAGCAAATATTTATCAATTTGGTATTACACAGCTAAAATATTGCAATAGTAGGGGTGGGTTCGGCGTTCAAATTAATACATAAACATTCAATTAAATGAACCCGCCCCAATAACCAACAGACAAAATTAGTATTATTAAACTAGCAAATATTAAAGTCTAATTGTTGCTCCAGGGCCGATAGGAATTCCGAAAATAAACCAAAATATAAATAAAGCTAACCAAGATAATAAGAAAGCTAAAGAATAAGGTAACATTGTCGCAATTAAAGTTCCCATACCTGTATTTTTATCGTATCTCTGAGCAAAAGCAACAATAATTGGGAAATAACCCATCAAAGGTGTAATAATGTTAGTTGTAGAATCTCCAATTCTATAAGCCATTTGTGTGAACTCTGGGCTATAACCAACCAACATTAACATGGGTACAAATATAGGAGCTATCATAGTCCATTTAGAAGATGCAGAGGCAAAGAATAAATTAATTAAACCACTAACAATAATAAAACTTATCAGCAAAGGCAAGCCAGTAAAACCAGTCGCTTTGAGAAAATTGGCACCATTAATAGCTAAGATAATTCCCAAATTAGTCCAACCAAAATAAGCAACAAATTGAGCAGCAAAAAAAGATAGAACAATATAATAACCCATTATACTCATTGCTTGAGTCATACCTTGAGCAATATCTTTATCACTCTTAATTGTACCTGCTGCTTTCCCATAAGCAATACCTGGAATTATGAATCCTAACATTATTATTGGTACAATTCCGTTAAAAAATGGAGAAGGAATAATCGTCAAAGTTTCCGGGTCGCGTAAAATTCCTTCAGGAGGCAAAACTAATATTAATAAAAAGGCGATAAAAGCTAATAAAGAATATCCAGCCCAACGTAAACCTTTTTGTTCAGCAGTAGTCAAATCTTCCATTTCTTCTGAATTAATTTGACTATTATATTCACCTAATCGAGGTTCTACAATTTTATCTGTAATATACCAACCAACTAAAGTGATAACAAATGTAGAAACTACCATAAAATAATAATTTACGGTTGGATTAACCGTATATTCAGGATTAATTAATTGAGCCGAACTTTCAGTAATTCCTGCTAGTAAAGGATCTATAGAACTAACTAATAAATTAGCACTATAACCGCCAGAAACTCCGGCAAAACCAGCAGCTAAACCAGCAATTGGATGACGTTTGTATGCTAAAAATATTAAGGCAGCAAGAGGAGTTAAAACTACATATCCAGCATCCGAAGCAATATTAGACATTACTCCACAAAAAACTATTACAGGAGTAATAAACTTTGCCGGAGCAACTAGCACTACTTGACGCAGCAAAGCAGAAATTAAACCTGTAGATTCTGCTACTCCTACTCCTAACATCGCCACAAGTACAGTACCGAGGGGAGGAAAATTAACAAAGTTGCTTACAGTCTTAGTAACTATTTTGCGGATACCGTCAGGATTCAACAGAGAAACTGCTTCAATAGTTTCTTTACTTGTAGGGTTTACTGCAGAGAGATTTGTCAAATTGGCGATCGCGCTAATTACGATAACTGCTACAGATAAATAGAAAAATAATGTAATAGGATCTGGCAGTTTATTGCCTGCTTTTTCAATAAAAATCAGTGCTCTATTAACAATATTTAGTTTTTTAGACTTTTCTGGGGGCGGTGTTTCTGTCATCTTGACTTTTTCCTGTTCATATCAAAAATACAATTTCCCATCATCATACTATGAAGAAGAAGTCAGGAGTCAGTAGCTAGGAGAAAGAATTATATCATGTCCGTTGCAAAAGGAAAAACTCATTCAGAGATTACTTTTGAATTTTGACTTTAATCAAGCGATCGCTTCCGACTCCCAAGAAAAATATTTTTGTCCCATTCAGGAATTTATATATTACTAATGTAGCATAAGTCATGTACTACATAATCATGGTGTGGTCTAGTGAAAATAATGGCCTAAAACCCAGGTTAAACAAGGAATAAAATTTTTCTTATAACCCCTTGACAACTTTGTATTATTTGTGTAGTATAAAAATATAGAGCAAAGGAAAACAGCCTTAAAGCCTAGTTCCTTGAGCCATTCGTACCTTGACAACAAAATAGATACTACATACTTATTTATAGCTCTGTGGACAACTAGATAAGTCACTCTGATTCTCAGTCAGAGGGAAGCGGGTGCAACTCCCGTCAGAGCTTCTGATTCGTCTGGGTAGCCAAGTGTTCATTAATTGATAATTGATAATGGATAATTGATAATTACCTCTGGTTAAAACCGTTCGGGAATTGAAGATAAGGAAATATTATTTCTTTTCTCTTGGTCGATTGGATATGGCGAGGAAACCTC
>NZ_JBNHER010000342.1:0-38471 GCF_050015975.1 Dapis purpurea BLCC-M126
AGCTACATCGCTCTATTTGGCATACGCTATATATAGTGTCTTTGCGTAAGTCCTGGTTTAATTATGGAATTAAGTTAATAGGTGCTACTACTGCAGCAACTATTGGCGCGACTAATCCCAGTCTGACAGCAATTTTAGCATGGTTAACTATTCAAGAAACTATTAATGGTTTGCAAATTTTGGGTATAGTTATTGTTACTGTGGGTATTTTGTTGTTGAGTCAGGAACATAGACGTTTAGGAGACTCAGAAACCTAGTAAATAAAAAAATAGTTTAGAGACATTTTATGGAAAATCTCTATCAGAATTAGTACTATAATTATCTATTGCAATTTATCAAACTCTGGAGGTAAAACTAAAGGATAAAGCGTCTCAGTTTTACCATTAGTTTTGATAGGATAATTAAAATCAAGCAATTTACTTTTAATAAATACAGTTTATTTATTTATATCTACTATAAATATTTTCTTTAAAAGTACAGATAAAATATTTAGGCTCTAATCTACTTTATTAAAAAAATATTTTATCTTCTTGACAAGTCAGAAAATTGTGCTAACATCCATATCTAACCATTAATTAAGCGAATTAAGTATGTTGCTTCAAGAAAAACAAATAACTGCACAAGAGTTCATTTCCCTACTCGATGAGATTATTGAAAAACAACATTTACTTAAGCACACATTCTATCAAATGTGGAATGAAGGAAAACTATCTTTAGAAATGTTGCAAGAGTACGCTCAAGAATATTATCTACAAGTTCATTATTTCCCTACTTATGTTAGTGCTACTCATGCAGCTTGTAATGATTTAGAAATTCGGAAAATGCTCTTAGAAAATTTGATTGAAGAAGAAATGGGAGCAGCAAATCACCCTGAATTATGGTTACGTTTTGCTGAAGGTTTGGGTGTAAAAAGAGAAGCAGTTAAAGATCGCGAACATTTAGCAAAAACTAAGGAATCTGTAAGTATTCTCAAGGAGTTAGCTCGTAGTGAAAATCCGGCTAAAGGTTTAGCAGCTCTTTATGCTTATGAGTCACAAATTCCCGAAGTTGCCACTACTAAAATTGCTGGTTTGAAAGAATTTTATGGCATTAATTCTGAAGCGGCTCTATCATTTTTTAAAGTACATGAAAAAGCTGATGAAATTCACAGCAAAGTTACAAAAGAAGCATTGGTAAAACTATGTGAAACTGATGCTCAAAAACAGGAAGCATTAACAGCAGCAGCCAAAGCGGTAGATGCTTTGAATTTATTGCTTGATGGTGTTTATGAAGAATATTGTCAAGCTGTGAATTAATTGTTAGTTAATATCTTGAATAATTAGCTTAACTAAGCAGGGACTAGAAGTTTTGTATATCTACTTCTAGTCTCGTCAATATATTATATCAAGTCCGGTTGAATAGTTATAAATTAAAGCGTCGTAGTATTGCTTATTGCTCTAGCAATAAGGTAGATATTTGATGTTACTCAAGCAAAAGTAAAAACAAGGGGTTCCACATTTAAAGAATGATAATAGGTTTTAAACTGTATATATATTAAGAAAAGAATTATCTAAAAATATCTACTTTCAGACTTCATTATTTCTTGAATATGGCATATGCACAACTCTTGTTTATGATAAGAGCGCGATATAGCTGCCGCTAGGCTCCGCCAAAGCAAAACGAAACGTAGTTTTATAGCGTTTGCGTAGCATTCCGCAGGAAAGCGGAACAGAGTTCTATCGCTATTTAACTATATACCTTATTTCTCAAAAGATACCAAATTGCTTCTATACACGCTGCTAGAAGCTGATAGTTGAAGTTTGCAGTTCCGACATAGGAGGCTAGCTGAGTGGTGACCGATACTTCAATTTGTCTCAAATATTAAAAGGCGATATCCAACGAGTTATAGTTGCTCATAAGGATAGATTGGCCAGATTTGGGAGGGATTTGATATCACCCCTGATTCCTGACTCCTACAACAATATCATACATTTCTTCAGCAATTAGGTATGAAACTCAATTGGTAAGATAAGTCAATAGTTAATTGTTTCGAGTAGAAATCATACCTATTTTCCACCCTTCAGTTAGGTAAAAATTTCTGACTCCTGACTACCTCCATTTATTTAGCAATAATGCCGTCTTTAATTGAACATGATATTTAGCAATAATGCCGTCTTTAATTGAACATGATGATGATATAATAATAAAAATGATAAATTTTTGCTACAAATACCTAGGGTTTTGCCAGGATTCAGGACTTAGGAAGAGTAGTTAAAGCTTGTTTTTAGTCAATTTCAAGATATCTTAATCTAAAGTCTTTAATTGTCCTTAAAGCCTAATTTGAAAGACTAAAAGCTGTTTAATTTTAAACAGAACTTACGCAACGGCACTAATTATAGTGGGTATATCTTGAATAATGACAAAATTATACGCTATATATAGCGGTACTTCGTAAGTCCTGTTAAACATACCCCATTAGTTTTCAAACTACCAAGAATTTTTAGATGAACGATCAAATTAGCTTTACCGATATTGCGACAGATCCCAATACTGCTATCACCTATCGTCGTCGGGAATCTCTACGGGAAGAAATTTTCGATCAAATTCGGCAACAGCCTTTGATACTAGACAATCTTTCCTCTGTTCCACTTAAGTCACGTGGAGCACCAGGTGTGGGAGTTTTTGACTATGATGGCGATAATGATTTAGATATTTACGTCACTAATGGTCCAGGAGCCAGTAATAGCCTCTACCAAAATCAATTACAGGAAACAGGTCAAATTAGCTTCATTGATGTTGCAACTCAAGCAGGGGTAGCAGCCATCAATCAAGATAGTACGGGTGTCTCCTATGGAGATATTGATAATGATGGTGACTTGGACTTGCTAGTTCTAGGACACAGTTCCCCTAATCTGCTGTTTGAGAATCAAGGAAATGGTACTTTTATTGATATAACGGAACAGAGCAATATTGGGGGAGAGAATAGCTATTCTACATCCTCTTCCATTGGAGATATTGATGGTGACGGACTCCTTGATATTGTCATTGCAAATACCTTCAACTGGGATAATCAGCTTCCTATTCAGCTCGTGCCTTTTGGCCTGAATGAGCCTAACCAACTGTTAATTAACCGAGGAAATAATGTTTTTGAGGATGTTAGCGATAGCTCTGGTTTAACTAACCTTAGTAGCTTAGTGCCAGGACCAGGAGTTGCTACTATTACTTGGGCGATCGCCATGGTAGATTACGATCTTGATGGTGACCTGGATATAATCCACGCTGACGATCAAGGTGTTTATCGTCCGAGTAACTTAGGTGGTGTAGATGTCGGTTACATTCAGATTTTTAACAATGATGGAACCGGAACATTTACGAATGTCACTGAGGCTACTAATCTCGATCAAATAGGGGCTTGGATGGGGTTTTCCTTCGGTGATTTCAATGCAGATGGTAATTTAGATATTTTTGTCACAAACTTTGGAGACTATACTGAGAGTCTTTTACTAAATGGACCAGTTGATTTATTTGACTCTAAATGGTTCCTTGGACAAGACGATGGTACCTTCTTAGATCCTGGCCTAGGGGAACTGATTGAGACTCCATTCGGATGGGGAACTTCAGCTTTCGACTATGACAATGATGCCGATACAGACATTGTGTTTCATGGGGGAAACAATATAGGCATATTCGTTGACGCATCAAATCCAGGCACGATTCTGAAAAATGATGGTACAGCTAACTTTTCTTACGATTTTGATGCTATTGCTGGTTCAACTAATCATGTAAGGCGCAATGTTCAGGGAGTTGCCGTTGGAGACCTCAACCAAGATGGTTTTTCAGATATCGTATCGGTGTCTAATTTTGATATCCCTGAATCTGTCCCACTTGAACCTTACCCGTTTCTTTTGGATTCAGAACTGGATGATATTGCTAGAGTTCTTCCCTACTTTATCCCTACAGACAATCCTGATGAATTTGTGTGGAGTGGAGCAGAATTTACAGATGGAACTCTCTCTATAGAGTTAAACAGTGGTGATAATAGCAACAATTGGGTTGCAGTTGAAACTCTGGGAACGGTTGGTCTTACTGAAAATGGCCAGGCTAACCGTGATGGTATTGGCGCAGTGGTATTTTTTACTCCTTCAGGTGGAAAAACAGCGATAAATCCTATTTTGGGAGGCTCAAGCTATGCGTCTCAAGATAGCTTGGTAGCTAATTTTGGTTTGGGTACAGCAGAAACTGGTACAGTAGAAGTGCTTTGGACTGGGGGAGTTCGCAACCGTCTTTATGATGTCCAAGCGGGTGAGAATCTGCTTTTTCCAGAAATTCCTGTGAGCTTTGATGGGGAATTTGAAGGTCCCAATGACTATCAAATGCAGGTTGATGGAGCTATTACGGAGTTGATAGAGGCTAACGTGCTGAGTGAGACAGAAGGCGATCGCTTTTTTGCTAGTGGCGTGCGAGCTTTTATGGAGGAAAATGGATTCTCAGTAGACTTGCTCTTTGGCAGTTTTAATGAAGATATACTCATGGGCAACGATAGTGACGAACACCTGTATGGTCGTGGTAGCAATGACTTCCTCTTGGGCGAAAATGGAATTGATAGCATCTTTGGAGGTGCAGATAATGACAGTATCCTAGGTGGCAGGAGTAATGACCAGTTGTGGGGTGAAGCAGGAGATGATACTATCTGGGGAGGTAAGGGCGATGATCTGCTCAACGGTGGCTTAGGCCAAGACATACTCAACGGTGGTGATGGTTCTGATACATTTGTTTTAGCACTTGGAGAAGGAACTGACACTATTATTGATTTTGCGTTGGGGGAAGACCTAATTGGTTTGGCAGCAGGTTTAAGTTTCCAGCAGCTCACCTTAGAAGGTAGCGAAATTATTGCTGGTGATGAGGTTTTGGCCACACTGAATTTATCTGTTGCTAATCTTACAGAAGCTAACTTTACCCTCGTTTGATTCAAGAAGTATCATCTTTGTTTCTAAAGCTATTTTAATAAACTACCCCACCAGTCTCCACGGTGGGGTTATATTCAATCTGCTACTTTGATTTAATTCCAGTTTGCAAAACTTCCAACACTTGCTGCATATTTCCTCTCAACATAGCAGACACATCTAACCACAATCCTGGAAATACCAGAGAACAAATTACTCCCCGTTCATTCGGTACTAAGGAAATATAATCCCCATCCTCTAAACTAAACCAATCAATTTTTTGCTCAAATACCTGCCAGACAATATATTCTTGTACTCCACTGCGCTGATAAGCAACTTTCTGATCCCCTAAATCTATAGTTGCACTACTAGCAGCAATTTCCACAACCAGTTCCGGTGCCCCTTCTATATACCCCTCATTGCTGAGTCTTGAGTTACCGCCACTTTCCGGGTTAATTAGCAAGACACCATCCGGTTGTGGTTCATTATCAATATCCAAGCGAACTGTTGGTTCAATTCCCATTTGCACTTGAGGTGTGGCAACTTTGTATGTCCATAACCAACCAATGATATTACCGTGGGGTTCGGCGTGGGGTTGAAAACGTAAGGGAGATGCCATATAAACGACTCCTTGAATTAATTCAGCTTTTTTAAGTTCTGGCATAGCTTGGTAACGACGCTCGAATTCTGGTCTGGTTAAGCGATCGCCATTTTCTAGCGGAGGCAATTGATAATTTAAGGTTTTAGGTAGTGAAAATGTCATTTCAGTTATTAGTTTATTAGTTAACAGTATCTCCTACTAAAGTAGGAAGCTTAAAATACTGAATTTTCATTTGTGGCTAGAGGTAATACTAATCTCCTATTCTTTGGTCTGAAAACTATGGATTTTTTCTGACAGGCGATCTAGTTCAATTACAGGAATATTTTCTGCTTTGAGTTGAGCGATCGCGTTAGTAATACAGAGCATTATCGCTTCCTCATTCTCATTATCCAACTTAATCATACCTTGCAATTGAGGAATTAAAGTAGACCATTGCACTTGATTCAACTCCCCAACTAAAAGAATTTCTGGTCCCTCATCTACATCTAATTCTTCCTCCATTAACAAGTTCATCACCACGCTAGATAAAATTAAATCTGCATCTTCAGCAGAAATATTACTATTATCTATCAGGAGAGTAATTTTACTTTTAATTATATGATTTTAATTTAATCCAACCTTTTTGCACTAATAATTCAGGGCAATTTCCATGAATTTTTATTGCTGTTTCTATAATATTGTTTGCTTCTTTATTTTTGCCTATTTCTAGTAACAATTTTGTTATTGTAATTTGAAAATTCACATCCCTAGGCAATAGTTCAGAAGCTCTTTTAAAAAAATTTGCAGCTTCTGAAAGATTGCCAATACGAGAGTGTGCAATTCCTAGATATACTGGTATATTAGGCTCCTCTGGATTTTGTACCATATTGGTAGAGCAAAGAGAGATTACTTGCTGCCAATCACCAATCTTTAAAGTATACTCAATGGAATTATAAAAATTACTTTTGGACATAAATAGCTACCACATCTAATCAACAATTTAATCTTCATTTATTAGGTTTCATTTTTCCCTATATTTTTTAGTACCTATTGTGCTTTGCATAGTCAAATTTTATCTTGATTTTTAGCTGTCTAGTATACATATCCAATAATAAAAATAGGAAATAAATTATCGTGTATAAATAATCAATTTTTTCCACCTACTCCCTCTTTTCTGGAAGTAATACTTCATCAGTAAAACTTTCTAAGTTCAATACAGGAACTACATCAGCTTCAATACTGCTAATAATTGCTTTATTTTCATTTTTCAAAATAATTCTACCAGAACTCAATCTTAAAAGAGCTTGCCAACCTTTCCAACCCATTTTTCCAATTAAGGCTATTTCCGGTCCATCCTCAACATTCAAATTTTCTTCCATCAACAAGTTCATAGCAATTCCAGATATTGCCATATCAGCATCTTCATCAGAAATATTAGTAGTATCAATCAGCAGAGTAATCTTTTGTTTATTTTGGTTATTTGCAATAGCTCTAATTACACTTGCTATTTCTTCATATAGATCATCTTCCGGTTGTTTCCAATCAGGGAAAATTATCAGGTTTATATCTCTTAATCTTAAATTTTCCCCTAGTACATTTTCTAAATCTTTTCCCCACAATTCTTGAAAAGTAATTGAATTATCATCAACTACTAACATTGGCAACTCAAGTTTATGAACAGAATCTGATGTTACCACCATTTGAAATAAATATTCAGATAATTGACTAACTATCAAAATTTCTTGAGCAGTTTTGAGAATACTGAGCAGTCTATTTTTACTAATAATTGTAAATCCCAATATGCTAATTGGAACATAATAAAGCAATGGCAAGCTTGCCATTGCCTGTTTATATTCTTTTGTAGTTACTAAATCTTTAATAGTAAAAATAGTTTGCTTAGTAAAAATTCTATATTCAGTAGTTCTTTGAGAAAAGGGAAGCCAACCACCAAATAATACTCCCTGAATAATTTCATTATTATTAGCAGTTAAAATTTCCATTTCTGATAATCCTAAAGACTCATTATATTGTTGGATAAAACTGTTTGTTACTAGAACATAATCTTCCTCAATGTTTTCTAAGCAATTAGATAGTAATTGTATAATATCACGATGATTTTTACCTTGACAGTTATCACAATTATGAAAAGTTATATTTTGATATCTGAGTCGTTTTCTCCAGTTTGATAATACCTGTTTATTTTCTGAGTCATTATGAAAATCTAGATAAATAATCCCCAATGGTAAGGATGATTGTACATGGCTTTTTTCTAATGTATGTAGTTTAACTTTTTTTTGTTCTTGTGTAATTTCTTGAAGTTCTTGAAACAAGAATTCATTTTCTATTTCCTTCTCATCTACACAATTTACATTAGGTAAGTTATACATAGAAGAACCATCAATAATGCGATCGCACACTTTATCTAATATTGGATCGTTCCCTGGTTTTAGTTCTTCATTACTCTCATATTTTATAGACCTAGTATCAAATGAACTAAACTTAACTGAAAATTTATGGAAATAGGCATGAGTAAAACGATATAATTTTCTCAAATCTTCTAAAGTGGGTTTAGCCAATTCTGACATCAGGTAATCAACTTGTTTTTCTAGATATTCTGGTGCAGAGCTATTAATAGTATATCTCAAAGCTTGCCTATATATAGAACGTTCAAATGATGCAGTAGGAATACCTCTAACTGTTGCTTCAATAGACATTGTACTAAAAAAACTAATAGCAGCATCGGTATGCCATAGCAAAGCATAGGAAGTTAATTCCTCAGATGGCATAACAATTTTGACGTTACTTGGAGCTGATAGTGCTTGCTTATAAGCTCGTGATAGAAAATCAATTTCCCCTTGGTTAAATCTTCCTCCCCAAATATTCGGATGATGTCTAATTACTAGATATTCATTGCGTTTTGAGAATATTTCTATCAGAGAATCTATAACATCTAGCTGTTTAGTAACTCCTTCATATTCTTCATACATTGCTAGCTCATCTTCACTAGATGTAAAGATAGCGAAAATTTTAGCATCTAGTGGTATATTCAGCTTATTTAAAACGTCAATATATTCTGTTTTATACTCATAATATTTTTCTCCATTCATATTTTGCCCAGATTCACGTTCGACAAAATACTGTTTCACCTCTTCTAATTCAAATTGAGTTAGAGGTGTGTTTTGCCAAGCATTACAAAAATCAATCAGTAGTTGTTGACTTAAACAATGATGATTATCAAAAAATCTATAACTTCCATCTACATAACCTTTTTCTTGGACTATAACATCAATTTTGAATTTCCGAGCAGTTTCAAATGCTACCCGGTATGGAGCTAAACGTGCCCCAAATAAAAACATATTTGTAGGTTGATAATCAGAGAATATTTTTGAAATAGCTCGATACGTTAATAAACCATCAATCAGATATTGTCTATGAACTTTTCTCACATCAAGATTTGACAAAGTTCTGGCTGTTATTCTGAAAAAAGTATAAATAGATGAACTAACCCACTCTCCTAGAGCTAAATCTTGATAAACAGCATGACGATAATTTGATGGGTTAACTGTTTCTAACCATTCAAAAGCTACTTGATAATCTTCATCTGTAATAAATTCCCGCAGTTGTATGTAGGGGAGTTTAAAATCTTCACTAAAGAACTTATGACCTGCTTGAGAACAAATTTGACAGAATTCTTGTTTTCTATCTCCAACTCCTCTGATAATATAACAATCTTGATAAATTCCATCACAACCAACCACTAAAACATCACACCCTCGTATCTGTAATGAAGTAGCTAAAACCGCATCAACACGAGTGTGCAGAAACCATGCCCAAGGACCTGAATACGGTGCAAAAAAAAGTATCTTTTTATCTTTTGACATTATTTTAACTCCTGATTAGTTGAACTTATCCAATTACATTCCAGCTTATAGGTGTTCCTTTTTTTGTATCTCGATTAATTGATTTTCCTATTAAAACTTTGTAGTATTTAGGAGGCAACCCTAACCCTGGCCGCACTGCCTTCAAATTCTCAGGGGTAAATATATCTCCTGCTTTCATATCTTGGGCAACATAAAGCGATCGCCTAAATACCAAAGAACCTTTCTCCGCATTAATAGGACCATATTGCACCCTACCCAAGCCCTGCCAAGCCCTTCCCGACTCTAGCACAAGCTGTGCCATCTCTTCTGGTTCCATAGAAAAAGTCGAATCAACTCCACCATCAGCTCTCCTTAAAGTAAAGTGCTTTTCAATTACCGTCGCACCCAAAGCAACACTGGCTACAGCTACTCCAGTGCCCATCGTGTGGTCTGACAGTCCTACTTGAACATCAAAAAGTTTTTGTAAATGGGGTATTGTTAGAATATTACTATTTTCTGGGGTAGCAGGATAAGTGCTTGTACATTTGAGCAAGATTAAATCTTGACAACCCGCCTCTCTAGCTGTCCGCACTGTCTCATCCAACTCTGCAACAGTTGCCATACCAGTAGAAATAATCATCGGTTTACCAGTGCTAGCAACTTTACGAATCAAAGGTAAATCAGTATTTTCAAAAGAGGCAATCTTGTAGCAAGGAACGTTCAATGATTCGAGAAAATCCACTGCTGTAGTATCAAAAGGGGTGCTAAAGCAAATAATTCCTAGTTCCCGACATCGGTCAAATATAGGTTGATGCCATTCCCAAGGAGTGTATGCTTGTTTGTACAAATCGTGTAGAGATTTACCTTGCCATAAACTCTTGGGGTCATCAATAAAAAACTCCCCTTCTTTAATATCAAGAGTCATGGTATCGGCAGTGTAGGTTTGCAGTTTGATGGCCTGTGCCCCTGTTTTAGCCGCTGCTTCTACGATTTCTAAGGCTCTTTCTAAGGACTGATTGTGGTTGCCTGACATTTCAGCAACTATAAAAGGGGAATGCTTAGAACCTATTTTACACTCTTGAATATTTATTTCCCGCATAGGACAATTTATTTAAAACCTTGTATTTTCAGTAGCTTCCAAATATCTAGTAGTAAGCAAAGCCTGATTTTCGAGTAAGCAAGCTATCTTTTGAACAAATGGAAATAAAGCTCCCATTTCTTGACAGTACAATCCATCTTCTACATTTTTAAGTAACAAATTAGTTGATGGATAAGTAAATTGAAAGTCTTTAAAATCATAATCTTTAATAGTAGTTGATTTTTGAGCTAAGATAAGAGCAGCAATATTCAATGGGTTAACATTCCAATTCCAAGGTTCGTGAGTCAGTATTTTGAACCCAGTTCGCTCCAACGCTCCTGGTAAATTTTTAATGTAACCATGACGAAGCATTCTTTCTTTTTGCTCATCCCTAGCAAACTCCCAAGATGGTTCTATTAGTAAAACATATTTTTTAGTTACTCTATAAAATTCTTGGCAAATAACATCCTCCATACCTCCGTTTGGCTCAATAGCGTGACGAGTCATAATGCAATCTACAGAATTTTCAGCTAGGGATATTTTGGTTAAATCAGAGGTAAATAAACGAGGTATTCGTAAGCCCTTAGCGTTTAAGAATAACTTGCCATACAAAAGTCTGCTTAAAGAAATATCAAAAGCAGCAAACTCTATTTTTTTTTGTTTGATATTTAAGAGGACATCAGCCAAACCAGTTGTTTCTCCTGTACCAGCATCTACAACTGTACTGGGTGATATTTCCTCTAAAATTTGCGCAATTTTTTGTCCAGATTTACTATTTATTTCCCTAATTTTCTCAGAGCTATTATAAGCTTTTGCATAGGAACCTGCCTGAATATCATAGGACAAAGAAATTTTTTCTTGTCGGTTTAAACTATTACAATCTTTGCGGTTATTAAGGTATTCAATAAGGTTGACATTTTGAGAATAAAGCTTTTTCAGCTCTTCTACTAAATTTGTCAGATTTTTCATTTTAATCCCTAATCTTTACTTAATTCTCCATTTTACCAGTAAAGCTATCTCATAGTAATTAATTCTGGTTACTAGAGGTTTCGATAACAATAAACGCAGAATAGAAATTAGCTATTTTTATTAAAATTTTAATCTCTTTCATACCTTGTCTTAACCAATCTAATTATTATCTTTGTTTAACTAAATGAATAGCAAACTGCCCTTGCACTTTAGTTTTTGATTCCTGTAAAAAACCTGCATTTGTAAAAGCTCGAATTGAGGCATAATTGCTAGCTTTTATGTAGGCATGAATTTTTTTAATACGAGTAACGTCAAATATTTTTTCAGAGGCTAGCCAAATCAATTTAGTCCCATAACCTAGAGCGCGAAATTCTCTAGCAATGCTAATGGAAATTACTGCATCACCATCCTCTATGTTATACCTAATTTGTCCTACAGGAGAATCATCTTGATTAACACCAATGTACATTATGCAATTGGAGTTTTTTAACATGGAATCGAACCACTGGACATGATTTTTCCAGGGAATTTTTGCTGATGAAAATGAAACTTCGCGCACAGTCGTTTCATTAGCCCAATCCCACAACAATTTACGATCGCTGTAACCCACTTTTCTCAATCTTAGCTTTTTGGCCTCTAGTTCCATCAAGACTCTACTGCTACCATCACCATCTACTAACTGTTGGCTAAGTTTAGTGATTTGCGATCGCTTTTTTTCCTCTTTGATTAATTGAGTGATATTTTGCGATAAACAATTTGCCGAAACATCACTATGCCACCCTAAATTTACAGATACTCCTATTTTGTTTAGTGTCTCAGCGATCGCCCTTTGATTATCAGCCAAAACTATTAGCAAACTGGGTAATCCCATAAAAGCCAATTCCCAGGTAGTTGAACCTCCAGCAGCGATCGCTATATCTGCCCAAGCCATCAACTCCGGCATATTTGTTACATTCTTTCTCAACTCTATGGACACCTCTGATTTTTCTACAGCAGCTAAAAGCTCTTCGTAATGAGGGTTACTTCCCCCCACAACCACAACCACCTCTAACCCATCAATTATCACCTCCTGCAAAGCTTGAATAACTTTAAGAGTAACATTATCGGGGTCTGCACCACCAAGAGTCACTAAAATTTTTCTAGCTACTGGTGGTATTTCCCTTACCCATTCTTGCCATTGGCAAAATTCTCGTCTCAACAGCGCATATTTAGTGCCTAATAAAAGTTTTGTGTAAGACTCTCGATTTTGATAAAATCCCTCATGGGCATAAACATTTTGATTTAAGATAAAATCAGCATAATAATATTCTGAATTGCCGTAATCATCTATAAACAATGAGCTTAACCCTGCATCCTTAATTTGGCGCTTATACTCCCCCAGAAAATGGTAGCCATCCACTACTACCCACTGACAACCGCAACTATTAGCTAAATCTGATGTTTCACTTGCATCCTCAGTGCTACCCAACTTCACATCTATATGAACTACTTTCATCCCCTCAGACCTTAGCCTAGATTCTAAATTTGGAGCGTGGGTAGCAAGAGCAAAAATAGCTTCTCCACCCTCATCCTGCAAAGCTTGGGCTAAAGCCAAACAGCGCATCACATGACCAGTACCTATTTTCGTAGAAGCATCTACCCTAATTAATAACTTCATTTTCCCAAGTTTTTTCTAATAAAAACCAAGTCATATCATCTTGAGGAAATTGATAATCCCGATGATATACAAAACCATAATCTAGCAGTTTTAAATCAGGAAATTTATCCATCATTTCTCCAGCAAAATCACGCTTAAATAATTTTCCTTCATGCCCTCTATAAGTTACTTCTACTGGCTTCGGATTGTAATACTCAGCTATGCCAATATAACGACTGGTACTGCCATATAGCAAATCATAAACCTTCTCCAAATAATCTGGATTAATATGAATTAATACCCCCTTAATCAAAGCGAAATCATATTTAGTTTTTGGCGAAAAGTCTAATATTGATTGATGGTAAACCTCTATTTCCTCCCCAAAAATTCCTTGTAACTCTGTAACCGCAACTTGATTAATTTCAACTGCTGCTAATTTAGTTTTAGGCAATAGTTGTTTAATCGCTTGTAAATTCAAGCCTCTATTTGCACCGAATTCAATTAAAGATTGAATTGAACGAGTACGAGCGATTATTTTAGTAAATAATGCGATATTTGTTGCTAATGCTAAATCACCTTGATTTCTCTCAGTATACTTATCACCAAACTCCCCTGACCAAAATTGTTCTTGTTCCGTTTTTAAATTAGTCATTTTTCTTATTTTTATTTATTCACCATATTTTTTTTGTTGTATATTAGCATTAATAGTTGACCATTCTGAATTGTTATGCAATAAATTTAAACAATCTTTTAAAGTAAAATCTGGTAATTTAGGATAAATAGCTTCAAGAATTCTTTTGATTAACTCGAAGTCTTCCGGTGTATCAACCGTCCATCTATGATGGCTTTGATTCTCTAAGTAATTAACACTAGCTAAATTGTAACGTTGGGGTTGTCGATGGATAAAAGGTGTAACATGTTCTCTATCTGTCAGTGCAATTGCTTCTAAGAAAGCTTCCTGTAAAGCTTTAAAAGAAAATACTTCTGTATCCATCCCACGGGGATAAGTTCTTTCTAAAGAATTAGAAACATAATCATATTCAGTTTGACCATCGATATAAAACTGAATTACTCTATCGATAACTTCTGGGTCTATTAAAGGACAATCAGAAGTTACACGGACAATTACATTTGCCTGATGTGCTTTGGCGGTTTCATAGTATCTGCTTAAAACATCTTCTTCAAAACCTCTGAAGTATGGAATTGAGAGGTCATTAGATAATTGCACAATTGGTTCATCAACTTCATTTATAGTAGTTGCAATTACTATTTCATCTGCCAGCTTTACTCGGCGCAGTCTTTCAATTTGATATTCTAATAGAGACTTACATAATACCTTTTTTAATACCTTCCCTGGTAAGCGGGTGGAGGTCATTCTTGCCTGAACAATAATCACAATTTTCATGCTAAGACCTCTCGAATAGTATTAACCACTATTTCTTGATTATTTTCAGTTAAGCCATAGTACAAAGGAATACTAATTGCTTCTTGATAATACTTTTCTGATTGATAAAAATCACCCCACTTAAAACCTAATTGCTGATAATAAGGTTGCGTATGCACGGGAATATAATGCAAATTAACCCCAATTTTGGCTTGACGCAATTCCTCAAAAACCTGTCGATGAGTTTTGCTAATTTTATCCAGTTTCAGTCGAATTACATAAAGATGCCAACTCGACTCAGTATCAGGATGTTGCCAAGGTAGTATTAGTGGTAAATCTTGCAATAACTGATGATAGCGCTCTGCCAAAAATCGACGTCGCTCAACAAACTCATCCAAACGTTGCATCTGACTAGCACCCAAAGCAGCTTGAATATCAGTCATCCGATAATGAAAACCTAATTCCAATTGCTGATAATACCAAGGTCCGTGAGACTCTTCTTTCATCAACTCTACTTTGCGAGTAATGCCGTGAGTCCTTAATCTAATTAATTTTTCATACAAATCTTGTTTATTTGTTAACACCATACCACCTTCACCAGTAGTAATAATCTTAACTGGATGAAAGCTGAACACTGTCATATCTGAAAATTTACAGGAACCCACAGGTTTTCTTTGGTAGCATCCGCCAATCCCATGGGCAGCATCTTCTATAATTCTAAAACCATAACGTTCAGACAAAGCAGTAATTTTTGCCATTTCGCAAGATTGTCCTCCAAAATGTACTGGAATAACTACCTTTGGCAAACAGCCTTGCTTTTCTGCTTCAATCAGTTTATGCTCTAATTCATCAACACTCAGATTGTATGTATTAGGGTCAATATCCACAAAATCTACGTTTGCACCGCAATACAATCCACAATTTGCTGAAGCTACAAAAGTATTAGGCGAAGTCCATAGGATATCTCCTTTACTTAAACCTGCTGCCAAGCAAGCAATATGCAAACCTGCCGTTGCACTAGAGACTGCTACAGCATACTTAGCACCACAATAATCTGATACAGTTTTCTCAAATCTTTCTATTATCGGGCCTTGAGTAATCCAGTCAGATCGCAGTACCTCAACTACTGCATCAATATCAGCTTGAGATATATCCTGGCGACCATAAGGAATAAACTGATTCATTGTTTTAATATTTCTAATAGTTGACTAGCAGTCAACCAGTCCGTGTTATTATCAGAACTGTATTGAAATTCATCGGCAACACTTACACCTTTTTCACCTAACTTGTTATGAGTGTAATCTAAATTTTTTGAATATTCAATTGTTGGTCGAATTACATAGTGGTCAGGAAATTCTATAGTTAAATGGGCAGCTTCAACCGGACACATAACTTCATGCAGTTTTTCTCCTGGTCTAATACCAATAATTTTATGAGGCACTCCTGGTGCTAATGCTTCAGCTAAATCTATAATTGTCATGGAGGGAATTTTTGGCACAAACATTTCTCCCCCTTGCATCCGGGCAAAACTTTTAAGCACTAAATCTACACCTTGTTGAAGAGTTATCCAGAACCTAGTCATCCGCTGGTCTGTTATTGGTAATTCATTAGCTCCTTCCCGCATCAGTTTCTGAAAAAACGGAACTACTGAACCTCTAGAACCAACAACATTTCCATAACGAACTACAGAAAACCTTGTCTTTAAAACCCCTGCAAGATTATTAGCAGCCATAAATAGTTTATCAGCAGCTAGCTTAGTTGCACCATAGAGATTAATTGGATTAACTGCCTTATCTGTTGAGAGGGCAATTACTTTTTCTACTTCTGATTCTAGAGCTACATCAATAACATTATTTGCACCATATATATTTGTTTTTATACATTCCATTGGGTTATATTCTGCTGCTGGAATTTGTTTGAGTGCTGCTGCATGAATCACATAATCTACATCTCTCATTGCTAATTTCAAACGAGCAGCATCTCGTACATCTCCAATAAAATATCGCATAGCGGGCGAACTAAATTCCAGAGACATTTCATACTGTTTTAGTTCATCCCGGGAGTATACAATAATCTTTTGAGGTTCATGTTTACTCAGAAGAGTTTTCACACATTGCTTACCGAATGAACCTGTGCCTCCTGTTATCAAAATAGATTTACCATTAAACATTTATTTTTTTCTC
Organism: Dapis purpurea BLCC-M126; assembly: GCF_050015975.1. Taxonomy (NCBI): domain Bacteria; kingdom Bacillati; phylum Cyanobacteriota; class Cyanophyceae; order Oscillatoriales; family Microcoleaceae; genus Dapis; species Dapis purpurea. The sequence continues at coordinate 16,613 of NZ_JBNHER010000342.1, forward strand.
TCAATAATTTAATTTCTCTAAGTTTTTACTTCTTTTGAGTGTATACTTTTCAAAGTTCTGATAAACTTAAGATACCCCACATTAACTAAGGATTTATCATTTCAATCAAATTAATTTACTCAAGCTCTCAATGTTGTAGCTAGAAATAGTGTCAACTTTTGCTCTGGTTATAGCTTGCAAATTTTCATTGGCCAATATAATCCGACCATGAAGACAAGGTAATAATGCTGTCCACTCTATTTTGTTCATTTGGCCTAGCAGAGATATTTCTGATTCTTCACTTACCTCTAAATTTTCCTGCATCATTAGATTCATTACAATACTAGATAAGGCTAAATTTGCTTCTTCTTCAGAAATATCAGCAGTATCAATCAATAAAGTCATCTGACTATTACGAGGATGGGTCAAAAATGTGGCGATCGCCACCTCTAATTCTGGCATTAGTACCTCTTCTGGTTGACTCCAGTTTGGAAAGATAATTAAGTTAATATTTCTTAATTTCAGTCTAGCTTTTAATTTTGGTAAAATTATATTTTGTAAATATTTAGGATCGCTGCAACGTTGTTCCAAGAGTTCTTCAAATTTGTTTGCCAAAATATCAACAGAATGTTCAATATCGAAGATATTCAGAGCTTTTTGTTTGCCTGTAGCTGCAATTATTTGCCATTTTTCTACATCTTTAGTTAAACCAATTAATGTTTGTGCTAAAGCGAAACTATCTCCTGCGGGAAATATTAATCCACTAACATTATGTTCAATTGTTTCACTTCCACCTCCTACTCCTGTAGATATTGCCGTTAAACCTGCTGCCATCCCTTCTATGGGTGAAATGCCAAATGCTTCTGGACCGATTGATGGAAACACAATAACATTTTTAGAGCTATAAAGATGAATCAGTTCTTCTAGTTGCAGATAGCCAATAAATTTCACCTTCTCTTCCATACCATTTCTAACAACAAATTGTTTTAAACGAGTAAAATAATCTCGATCAATATTATTATCTCCTGCTATATAACATTCAAAATCTATATTTTCATCATCAATGATTTTTAAGGCTTCAATTAAGGTATGAGTACCTTTAGAATCTATAATTAGTCCTGCATAAACAATCCTAAGTTTATCCATGTTAGGTAGCATACACATCTGGAATTTTTTCACTTTTGCTCCGGGATAAACAATAATAGTTTTCTCCGATGGATAGCCTTGACTAATGACTTTTTGCCTTACATACTCGCTCGCTGTTGCTAAAATAAAATAATTATATTGAGGCATTTTATCGGCGGAACACAAAAGGGTTGGTAATCCCAAATGATTAATAACTGGAATATAATTTTCTAGAAACGGTTTAAATATTTCAGATCCTAAGAAATTAATATTACCCACAAGACAAACATCTGGTGCAAATTCATTAATTACCTCCCTAATAATTTGGTTATTATGAGCAATAATTATCTGAATTTCTTGGGGATTTTCTATTGCTTTAGCACCGCCATCAAAAGTTCCGAATAATTGTAAATTACGATTAATATTTGGTTCTGCTGTAATAATTTGAGTTAAATAAGGTGCATCTGAAGTTAGAACTTTTATTGTATGACCTCGTTGCTGAAGAATATTAGCAAAATCACTAATGCTGCGCCCATATCCTCCTAGTTCTTGGGGAGGATAAAGATTATTAATCACCAAGATTCTTTTAGGAGTTATTTTCGGATTTGACTCTGTTAAATTTCCATCATATTTATCTACATTTTTTCCTTGCCTCAGATAATTGCAGCGACGATAAATATTTAAGGCTTTCTGTTCTAAAGCTTGTTGTAAATAGCATTTTTCTAGCCAAGACCAGAGTTCAATTTCTTCTGACTTAATCTCAAGTAGATATTCCAGTATATTAGCTGCTATATCATATTTGTTTAGACCCATCAAAACTTTAGCTAAATTTTCCATTGCTAGTGGGTTTCGACGTTCCAAACTTACTGCTTTATGCAATAGTTTTTCTGCCTCTGTTAAGTCATCTAATTTTGTATATAGTAAACCAAGCTCTACTAACGCTTTTATATCATAGGGATTGTCTTGTAATGCTCGTTCAAAAGCTCTAATAGCTGCTACATTCTTGTCTTGTGCTAGTAAGAAAGTTCCCCAATCTGATTTATTTCTCCAGGAATAAGCTAAAGGATTATTGCTTTTTTTTACTAATCCAAATCTTTCAAATAAACTATCAAATTTACTTTCTGAATTTCCATTAGTATTTATTTTATCTTCTAAAATTATCAAATCTTTGAAATTAATTAAACCCAGTAATTGATTGATACCAATCCTTTCTAATTCTTGCTCTGTTAAAATAATTAAATCCCATGATTGAGCTTGACTCTGTAACTGCAAACTATCAATAAATGTAATTTGCTTCTCAACTTTACATTGATAAAATAAGTTAATTGAAATATCACTATCCCGTTCTTTATAATCATCACAAATAATATTTACATCTAATCGTGGTAAATCAATTACATCACAAATAATTTTCAAATCGACCTGAGACCAACAAAGCACTTTAATGTATGACTGCTTTAAATGTATTTCTTGGATAAATTCATAAATAGAAATACGTTGATTTAATTCTTCTATATCATTACTATGAATATAAATACTACGTCTTTCCGCTTCTATCTTGTAAATAGGATCAATATCTTTACCATCAATATAATCAAGGACTCGTTTAATATTCAGTTCTGGCTTATAATTTCTCCAAAATGCTTCACAACCATTAGATGCTATTTCCCTAGCAATTTGTGGATTTTCCAAAAAGAAATTAATTTTCTGTCTAAGTTCTGATTTATTCCTAAATAAAGCTAGGTGTTTGTTATCCTCAAACAATAATTCTAATCCAGATTGTGGGCTGAGTTTATCTGTAAGTAAAAAACCACCACTGGAGAGTACTTCAAATACACGCAGGTTTAAATCTCCATTCATACTAATGTTCAAATTAATCAGAGATTCAGCATATATTTCTGCTGCTTTTTTTTGTGATGCTTGTAACTGATGAATTGAAAAATTCAACTGTTTTAGACAAGCTAAAATTGATTTTCGGTAAGGGTGAAACTGACCAACTTGCCCAACAAATGTTAAAGGGTACTTAGAAGTTAAATTTTGTTCTTGAAGATAGGGATTAATATTAAAACCAGGAACCCAAAAAACATTCTCAAAACCTGCTTCTTTAAAATAGTGAAGATGATGACGCTTATGATCTGACATAATAAAGTCAAATTCCTCTTCGAGAGCATATTTGACTAAAGTTTGAATTGGTTTTGATAGATGTTGAGTATTACCGCAAATTAATAGTTTAGGGCAAGATAGTGATTGTAAGTTCGTGGGAAAATTAGCTCTTGTAGAATCTGCTTTTACTATTATTAAATCTGGTTTTTGAGATGGAGGTAGCCTATCTACAATCTTAGAAATATCATATATTCCAGAAGGTGTTTGAATACTTTGATAGTTTCCATCGTCTATTTCTGTTTGACAGTGAGGACTACAAAAAACTTCCTTAGGTGAAATAATAATAGATCTGTATGCTTCTCTTGGACCTAAGAAGCTGACAATAACGTTAATTTCTGAAGATTTTAAAACAGTCAATTTACCTTACCCTAATACTGCTAAAGAAATTGTCTACAGGAGAATAAGTTAATTCTTTCCTCTATTACTCAACCTCCAACCTAACCTGCTCCAAGACAACTTTATAATCCTCCCTCTCAGGATATAACCCCACTAATTTCTCCAGAGGAGCGATCGCTCCGTGCTTATCCCCTATCTCCAACCTCACTTTAACCAACCCCTCCAAAGCAGTCACATTTTCAGGTTCCCGCTCCAACACACTCTCATATCCCCGCGCTGTTTTCTGCAACTTATCCTCTACGGACACAACTGCTGCCGTCTCTACCTGTGAAGACTCCTGAAAAGCACTTTTAAACATATTCGCTATCCCAAACAAAGCAGTACCACCAAAAGATACACACCCAACTAGGGACATTATCTTTCTCAATGTCTTACTGCGCTGCTGACGAGCTTCCATATATTCTTTCTCTGTTCCTTGCATTGGCTACTTTTCTCCCAATACCTACTTTCTCCAGTCTTCCCAATTTGAGGCAAAAAGCGATCGCTCATCCTACCACTTCCATCTGTTGTCCCAGAAACTTGCATTCAGATATATTTTGACGCAAATATTTACTATTTTAAGTGATTTTGGGTTTTCAATTTTCATATTTTTACTAAAGTATTGTTGATTGTATCTGTGCAAATAATTTTTTTGATGCTATTGTTGAAACCTTTAAATTATTTCATCAGGATTAATACCTAGCGATCGCAACTTTTCTGCCAATTTTTGGGCCTTTAATTCTGCTTCATTGGCCTTCAATTCCGCTTGATTAGTTTGTTATTTTGCTTGTTCTGCTATTTCCCATTCAATAGGTAGTAATACCCCATAAGGGTTAGTCAACTACAACCATACTAAGGAAAGACTTGAGACTTTATTTTTTGCTCATATAGTGATCGCCTCCACTATTATTTTTGTAAACAAAGAAGACAGAAGGAATAAAGATTGAAGAAAAAAAGGAAAAAATAGCTGTTTAAAATAAATTGGATAAAGACTTTTTCAGCATCTCCGTTCAAGCTGATAGCTGATAGCTGACGGCTGAATGCTTAATTGTTATTACTTTCTGTCAATTTACTAATCTCTGAACTGCTACTCTCTTTCAACAAACTTTCAATATTTTTTGCCATCCTAGTTTGCTGCTCTAATTGCTTTGCTGAAGAGAATAGATCGCCTAATCCATTAATAATTTGTTTGAGACTTTCCCTAAATCTTTCATCGCCTGTTAGATCGTCTAAATCTGATGTCATTTTCTGCACATTTTCAAATGTTGCTCTGGCTGAATCTAATGTTTGTTGCAACATAATTATGTTTGTGGGACTGTTTAGATCGCTAGAAATATCTCGTAAATTTGCAGAAGTTTCTACTGCATTTGCTGATAATATTTCTAAATTACCAATAAATTCTCCTCTTTCTACTTCACTAATAATCGGACTTAAACTTTCCATTAGGACTGCTAATTCTTCAGTTGTTTTTTCAATATTATCTAAAGTTGCAACTAGAGTCGAACGATTTGTATTAACAATTGCATTAATCTGCTCTACTGTTAAACTAAATTTATTAGCGACTTCCTCTACAGAATTTGCCGAAGCGATCGCTGCGGAGGAAACTTTTTCTGTAGATTGTTTCATGGTTTGAGTAACAGTAGCTATTTGATTGGAAATATCATTCACTTCTCTCTCTAATGTTTGAGTCAAACTATCTAAGTCTCTCTCTACTGTATTAGTTAAACCACCAATTTCTCCTTCTAATGTTTGAGTCAAACCACCAATTTCTCCTTCTAATGTTTGAGTCAAACCACCCACTTCCCCTTGAATAATTCCTGTTATATTATCGATATCTTCTCTTAAATATTCACTTAAACCACCCATTTCTCTTTTGATAGTTTCTGATAAATCAGAGAGTTGTTTTGCTAACTTAGAAGCTTCAGCAGAGGCATTAGCTGTATTTTCAGCAATTATTTTCACATTATTAAATAACTCTGGGTCACTATAGAGGTCAATTAAACGTATCCCTGCTCTTAATAATTGCTGCATTTCTATTCCTGCCTCTCCCTGTAAACGGTCATTATTACAGATAATTATTTGGGGACAATTAGATGATAAGGCATTAGCAGAAACTTCTGATTCTGGTATTCTACCTCTAGGAATAATATCTATTTGTGCAGTGCCAATAAATGAGGATATATTGCCTTGAATAAAGACATCACGAGGGATAATTAAATCTTCTGGTTTAATTTCTAGGGTAATATCTACTCCATTTAGCGCTGGTTTGATTTCTACTACTTGTCCAACATTAATACCTCTATACCTAACTGATGTACCTAACTCAATACCAGATGCACTTTCAAATTCAACTATGAATTTATAACTACGTTTGCCTAATTCTACTCCTCTGAGCCAAAGTATTAAGGCACCAAATAAACCTATTCCTAATAAAGTTAATAAACCTACTGAACCTTCTCTAGTTGTTCGCGATCGCATAGTTTCCCCAAAAAGCTTTTATGATATTGAAACGTAAAAATTTTACTTTATAATCAATAAATATATGGTCTAATCACTACATTTATTTTCTATTTATCCCAATGTAGCAATCTTGACATTGGAGGGTTGATCAAAATCTCTGTGACAAAAACAACTTCTGACTTATAACTTCTAAGTTCTGACTTCCTTAACCCACAACGTGAATTGGCCCATCTACACTACCCGTAAAAAATTGTTGTACCAGAGGATTATCCACAGTATCAATTTCATCGACACTACCTTCCCACTGAACTTTACCCTGGTAAAGAAATACAATTCTGTCTGCTGTGCGACGAATGGTACTATGTTGATGAGTCACCATAACATAAGTGCTACAGCCACCATCCACATATTGTATGTGACGGACTAGATCCTCAATGACAGTAGAAGCGATGGGGTCTAGACCAGCGGTAGGCTCATCGTATAATAATACATCTGGATCGTCATGGGGATTTTCTGGATTAGTAATAATCGCTCTAGCAAAACTAACCCGTTTACGCATCCCACCAGATAACTCTGCCGGATAGCGATCGCCAATTTTACCCAAACCCACCATTTCTAACTTCTGGTTCACCAACTCCTGAATCTGGGAACGTAATAACTTAGAATGTTGATACAAAAGAAAACCGACATTCTCCTCTACCGTCAACGAGTCAAACAGAGCTGCATTCTGAAACACCATACCAATAGTAATTGGATCTTTCAAGTCATCCATCCATCTAACTCTTTGCTTTCCATGGACATAAACTTCTCCAGCATCAGGAATTAATAAACCAGCAATAATTCTGAGAACTGTAGATTTACCAGTACCCGACGGACCAATAATAGCTAATGCTTCTCCACGATAAATTGTTAAGTCTGCCTCATCTAAGACAACATTTTCTCCAAATGACTTACTAACTCCCTTGAGTTGAATTAAAGGTTCATGGTTCATAAATTAGAGATGGACTTTCTTCGCACTATATTATATAGCACTAGGTAAATACGTTAGGACATCCTTCTATTCCCTATTCCCTGGTAAATATTTTGAGTTTGCTACATTTCATCCCCAAAAAAATTTGGTCCTGAAGCGCCATAATAGTGCCAGAATCCTCTTTATGTAGATAGTATTTTTAGAAAAATTTGTTTTTAATTCAGCTAAGGCTAAAATTCTTATGTCAACTGGTTTACTCAAGAAAACTCTACGCATCTTTCTCAAAAGTAACTTCTCTATTGTAAAACGTCAAAATAGTCCCTCTCGGATAGTTAGCCAATGGTTTAAATGGTTGGCCCCAGGGCTATTTGTCAAACGGTGGTTACTTTTGAGTGCTTCTGGTGTACTACTAAGTAGTTTAGGACTGGCAATATGGACGGGAATGACCCCTATTTTTTACACTCTACAAAAACTTAGGGAATTTTTGGGGTGGGTTACAACAATACTCCCTAACTATATTTCTGGTCCTCTAGTTATCCTTGCTGGCTTACTATTTATCTTTTTAGGCCAAAACCGCAGCTTAAATACCATTACCCAAGTTTTAATGCCAGAGGGAAATGAAAAACTTGTAGATCGGTTACTTACCCATCGACGATTAAATAAAGGTCCTAAAATTTTAGCCATTGGTGGGGGTACTGGTCTTTCCACTTTATTACGAGGTCTCAAGGGTGATAGTGCTAATATTACTGCTGTTGTGACGGTGGCTGATGATGGTGGGTCTTCTGGTAGGTTGCGCCGAGAGATAGGGGTACTGCCACCAGGAGATATTCGGAATTGTTTGGCAGCTTTAGCTAACGAGGAAAAGTTGTTAACCGAGTTGTTTCAATATCGGTTTCGTGCTGGTGATGGGTTAGTGGGTCACAGTTTTGGCAACCTTTTCCTTACAGCAATGAGTGAGGTGACAGGTGATTTAGAAAGAGCTGTTGCAGCTAGTTCAAAGGTTTTAGCTGTACAAGGTCAGGTTTTGCCTGCTACTTTGACTGATGTTAACCTGTGGGCCGAATTGGCAGATGGGCGACGTATTGAGGGTGAGTCTAATATTACTGAAGCAGGGGGTAAAATTGTCAAAATAGGTTGTACTCCTGAAAATCCTCCTGCTTTGCCTAAAGTTTTGCAAGCTATAGAAGAAGCTGAATATATTATTATTGGTCCTGGGAGTTTATATACTAGCGTTATTCCTAATTTATTAGTATCTGAAATTGCTGAGGCAATTGCTTTAAGAAATATTCCTAGTATTTATGTTTGTAATATTATGACTCAGCCTGGGGAAACTACTGGATATAGTGTAGCTGACCATATTCGTGCTATTGATGTTGCTTGTGGTAAACGATTATTTGATACTGTTTTAGTGCAGGGAAAAAGTCCTTCAGCACAAGCATTGATTAAGTATGCTCAAGAAGATTCTCATCCGGTTTTTCTTGACCGAGAAGCAGTTAGAAATTTGGGACGGAAAATTCTTTTAACTAATGTGATGTATGAGGATAAACAAACTGGTTTTGTTCGCCATGATTCTACGATGTTGGCACAGGTTTTATTACAGTGGTATAGTCAGATTTAAAAGAAAGAAGGCTTTAGTTATCTAGGAGAGAAGGAAGAAGGAAAAAAGATTGAATTAAGGGAAGTGTCGGAAGATGAAGAGAAGAATAGTTGGAATTAAATTTTAAGATTGGAGAATGAAAGCTAAATTATTCATTAGAAAAAAACGTATTTTAAATACATTTACTATTGGGAAATATCCATTTAATAGCAAATAGATAATTTCTTTATTTTGTCAAGTTTAATTTGAAGAAAGATTTTGATAAAGCATAGCCTTTAAAGGAGATAAAAAGCGGTCTATAGATGGCGAGGTTTCCCGCTATTGCAGAGCCGCTTCTTTTTCATGTTGTGCAGCAAAACGCTATATCCAATCCACCAAGAAAAAAATTAAATTCAGTATTTCAAGTTTCCTACTTCAGTAGGAGATACTGATAATACTAAATCCGGTTTATAGAGTATCCTTTTGGGGAGGTGGGGAGATGGTTATAGAGGATTTTGAGAAAGGTACTTTTAATAACCGTATTTGGTATAACTGATAAGTGATAACTGAAATAGCCAGTTTAAAAATTAATAATTAAATGAAGAGTCAAGAATTTTTTTTGTCACTAGAAAATGCAGCAGCTACTTACAATCTTGGTAAAAGTTTGGGGGAATTTTTACCTGCTGGTAGTGTAATTTTATTGGAAGGAAATTTAGGTGCTGGTAAGACTACTTTGGTTCAAGGTATTGGTGCTGGTTTGGGAATAACTGAAACAATTGATAGCCCTACATTTACTTTAATTAATGAATATTTTTCTGGCAAAATTCCTCTTTATCATTTTGATTTATATCGTTTAGAAAGTTCTGAGATTGAGGCTTTAAATTTGGAGATTTATTGGGAAGGTTTAGAAGTGCCTTTGGGTATTGTGGCGATTGAATGGGCTGAGAAGCTGGTTTATTATCCTCCAGATTTTTTACGGGTTTGTTTGAGTTTTTCTGAGGCAGGAGATACTGTTGATCAAACGCTCCGTGGACGCCACGCTAAATTGATTTCTATTGGTAAGCTTAATTTTGATTGGGAAAAATTTAGTATTGAAAGTTGATTGAGAAAATTGCATACAAAATTATCAAATTAAACCATGGATAATACAATTTTCCAATCATTTATCCTTTATTGGGGAACTACTTTTATACTTTTTTAGAGGAGATAATTGACACAATTATGTCTTTTTGATTTTGTCAACCCCCTTGTAAAAACTGGTGTTTGGTTTGCCATAATAAAAATGGAACTAGACAAAAAGTCTAATTCCACTAACCATAGAAAAATTGGAGACCAACAAATGTCTAAACAAAAACTTAGCTCTTCCTTAAAAAACTTTCAAATTCAGAAGATCAACAATACTAACCCAGAGAAAAAGCTAGATGAGGATTTTTTAGAGTTGAAGCCAGAGGAAATGGAAGCAATTGTTGGTGGCAACTATTATCAACCAGGTAAGGGTTGGACTAAATGCTATTTGAAGTAATTAACATACTCCTAAAACTAACACTTAAAGTTTTGGTCTAGGATTATTAAGATGGACTTTTAGTTCAACTTAATATTATTACTTGCTTTCTCAATTATATTACAAGACTATTGAGAAATTTACAAATTTTTTCTGTTCACTCCTTGGCACTCTGTTAACTGTTAGCTCTGACCAATTTACTGATAACTATTGGTAGTAGTGGCAGAGATTAGAATAATACTGCCTAGGAGTTTACTACCCCAGTAGAATTTTGCTGGGGGCTTTTTTTAGGTTACCTATTAGATTAATTTTAAATTATACCAATAAAAAAAAAGCATACGGATAATAAGGGCGATTAAAAGACTTTTATAATTAAATAATGCTCTTGTTTTTGCTGGGTATTGGGGGTTTTGTTCGATCTAGTAAATAACTGGTGCAGTGTCTATCAATCAGTGAGTTACATTCTGGAGACTTTCTTCTATATTTACTGTTAATTACTCAATTTCTTTTGTTTAATTTCTAACTCTGGAAACTCTCCTAGTCTTATCCAGGTAACATATTCTTGAGTATCCATCCCTATATAATAGGTTCTATTCCTTCTAAGTCTGTCCAATCTCTACCCGCAAAAATTAATTAGGTAGCTGCAGAAAATGTCAAAGCTTGACCCCGAACTTCAGAATTAAATTCACCACGATTAAACACAACTTCTCCGCCAACAATAGTAACCACAGGCCAACCAGTTAAACTCCATCCTTCAAACGGACTCCACCCACATTTTGTCATTAATTCCTCTTTTAAAACCGGGCGATAATTATCCAGATCGACTAATATTAAATCCGCATCAAAACCAGGAGCGATCGCTCCCTTTTTCGGAATTCCATAACCTTTAGCCACAGCAGTAGACATCCAATTAGAAACTTGAGCAACAGAACATCTTCCCTGGATAGCTTGAGTCAACATTAAAGGTAAAGAAGTTTCCACCCCTGGCATTCCTGAAGGAGTATTCGGATAACCTTTACCTTTTTCTTCCAAAGTATGAGGAGCATGATCCGTCGCAATAAAATCAATTACCCCATCCAATAAAGCTTGCCATAAAATATCATTATCACGAGCAGATTTTAAAGGAGGATTCATCTGAGCTAAAGTACCAATTTTTTCATAAGCACTCGTATTTAATAACAAATGTTGAGGCGTAACTTCAGCAGTCACCCAACTAGGTTTATCCTGACGCAACAATTCAGCTTCATCTCCAGTCGAAGTATGCAAAATATGTAACCTCCGCTCATACTTTTTCGACAATTTCAAAGCCATCTTAGTTGCCAATAAAGCAGTTTCATTATCCTGAATTTGTGAATGAATCGCAGGGTCAGAAATACCAGCAAACTCTTTTTTCCTGGCATCAATTCGAGCTTGATTTTCTGCATGAACAGCAATTAACCTTTTTCCCCTAGCAAAAATAGGCTCTAATTTTTCCTCCGTATCTACTAACAAAGGTCCGTGCATAGAACCCATAAAAATTTTAATTCCAGGAGTAGGATTAGCTGTTAATAAATCAGGTAAATTTTCTGCCGTTGCCCCAATAAAAAAACCGAAATTAACTAAACATTTTTGGGCTGCTCGTTGTAACTTATCATCCAATGCTGCTTGAGTCGTAGTCAAAGGTTTAGTATTAGGCATTTCCAGAAAAGAAGTAACACCACCTTTTACACAAGCTCGACTAGCAGTAAATAAATCTTCCTTATGTTCTAATCCAGGTTCCCGAAAATGTACCTGGGGGTCAATTACTCCTGGTAATAAAGTTAAACCTTCGGCATCTATGATTTTTTCTGGAGCTTCCGAAGATGAAATTTCTGGAGCGACTTGAATAATTTCTCGGCCTTGAGTTTGGACATCACCAACCAAAAATCCCCCATCAGGTAAAAGGATGCGGGCACGACGAATCAATAAAGAAGAGATAGGAGACATGATAAAAATTTGGTTTTAAATTTATATTGTTTTAGGGAGTAGGGAGTATTCAAGAATTTAGAATTTAGAATTTAAATTTAGAATTACCTCTTCTTATAAATTAAAGAGGATTGGCTAACCAGAGTACTTCTGAAAGAGTGGGGAACCTCGAGATATCCAATCGACTGCTTTTTCTCCATGAATGTAGAGGGCCTATACCTTAATTTTTCAGTAATTTGGGAAATATGAAATAAAAAATAACACAAATAACTATACCTCAGTAACTTTAGAAAGGCTATAATATTATTTTTATTTTAATATATTATAGTTTGATAAAATAGATATAATTATGACTATAAACTCAGAAACCTAAAAATGTAGTCTGACAATTGTGAACTTATCTGATTTATGCTCAATAATCTTTTTAATAGTTATGTAAAGTCAAACAAATCCTGAATCAGCAAGGGGTTAAACCCATAAACAAAACCAGTATTTTAAAATTAATTATTTGATAAATATAAATGATGAATAAAGAAGAAAATTCAAATGAAGAAAATCCTTTGATTGAGTCAATCAAAACTATTGGACTTAGCGTGATTTTAGCCATAGGAATTCGTCAATTTGTTGCCGAAGCACGTTATATTCCTTCTGGTTCAATGCTACCAACATTACAAATTAATGACCGTTTGATTATAGATAAATTGGGTTATCAATTCAAAGAGCCGGAAAGAGGGGATATTGTGGTTTTTAATCCAACAAATGAACTTAAAACTCAGTACAAAGATGCTTTTATTAAACGGATAGTTGGATTGCCTGGAGATAGAGTAGAATTGAAGGATGGAAGAGTATATGTGAATAATCAGGTAGTAGAAGAAACTTATGTCGCTTCAGATTTGAATCCAGCAGAACTTGAGGCGAGAAAGGTTAATCACCAACAAACAAGAATAGATGTTTGTCCTCCTGATAAAAGATTTCTTTCTCAACCTGTGACAGTGCCTCAAAATTCTTATTTGGTTATGGGGGATAATCGTAATCATAGTTATGATGGGCGGTGTTGGGGTTTTGTACCTTATGAAAATATTATTGGTCGAGCTATATTTCGCTTTTGGCCTCTTGATAGTCTTGGTACAATAGACGAACTACCACTATACAAATAAAAGTTATTTCAGTTATTAAACATCTCCAGAAAAGAGGTAGTAGGAGATAGGGGGAAAGATTGATAATTTCTGTGGAATAATTTATTTTGTTTTTTATTATTGGAGAGGTTTATTATAGCAATCCTAAATAGGTTGTAAAATTTTATCTCGTTCCGTATCCCGGAAAAATTTGCGAATAATTTCAACATCAGGCTCTACCTCAATCCATAGGCGGGCACCACCTGCTTGACTTCTGTTAGGTTTATGAGGGCGATAGACTATTTTGCAGTTTCCCAGAATTTCTACTTCGTGGCAGCGGTCGTTTCTGTCTCCTTGTTTGATAGAAATAGCTGGAAGAGATGTGCCGTGGTCTCGGTTGTGGTCAATTTCTCTTCGCAGCACATGGATAAAAGTATTGCCTGTACGGAATCCTTTATTCCAAGTTCCTTGAGGACCTCGACGACCTGGTGTAATTTCTGGCATTCCTCGACCATTTAAAGGAATTACCCAAAAGCGTTTAACTTTTTTGGCTCCTTTGAGACGACCTTGCCTCAAAAGTAACCTGAGTCTGGCAGTAGAAATATTTAGAAGAAATGCTGCTTCTGTTGTACCAACTTTATCTGGTTTAGTTTCAGTGTTTGTATCTTTCATAAACTATTTCGGAATATATTTTGGATAAACTAAGTAACTATTTTAATAATTGATAATTAGGGTTTGCTGAAAAAGTCTTTTTAGTGTTTCGGAGTATATTAAGGATCAAAAGTCATATCCTTTAAAATTTCAACTCCAGAACACGACCTTGAATTTCTTTTCCCAACCAAGGTGTATTGATAGAACAAGACTTAAGAGTCTGTCTTTCAACTACCCAAATTTCTTGAGGCGCAAATAGAGTAACTTCTGCTGACTTTTGGGGTCTTATATCTCCAGGACTTAATCCTAAACATTTGCTAGGAGTTGTACTCAATACTCTCCATAAATCTAAAGCAGACAATTCACCTGTTTCGACAAGATTCTGCCATAATAAAGGTAATGCTATTTCTAGCCCTATTGTTCCTGGGGGTGCTTCAGAAAAAGCTACTGTTTTCTCTTCATAAGAATAAGGACTATGGTCAATAGCAATAGCATCTAACACTCCATCCTTAATACCTTGAACTAAAGCCAAGCGATCGCTCTTATTTCCTAGAGGAGGTTCTAAACGTAAATTTGGGTCATAAGGAACAAACTCAGTACCCAAAGGAGACTTACCCTCTATAGCTTGAGTATCCAACAACAAGTGCATCCAAGTTGTACTAGCAGTAATAGGCAAACCCCTACTTTTAGCAGCTCCAATCAACTCCACACTCCGAGCAGTAGAAACTCGCATAATATGAACCGGAGTACCAATAGTATCTACTAACTCTAACACAGCAGCCAAAGCAGAAGTCTCAGCCATCGTCGGAACCCCAGGCAAACCTAAGCGAATAGAATCATACCCCTCTCGCATCACCCCATTACCTGCCAACCCAGAATTATTGCAAAACAAAGCTACAGATTTATTCAGAGGTTTCAAATATTCCAAAACTCGCCGTAACAAACCAAGATTTTCTAAAGACAAACCATCAGCAAAGCCTACAACTCCCGTTGCTGCTAATTCTCCCAACTCAGTCATTTGCTCACCTTTTACACCTTCGGTAATAGCACCCCAATAATAAAGAAGAGGAAAAGCAGACTTATCAGTTACCTGAGTTACCAAATTTTGTAATCTTGCCAAACCAGCAGGATTATCCATAGGAGGAAAAGTATCCGGCAAAATTGCTAATCTAGTAAAACCACCTGCTCTAGAAGTTTCGATTAAAGACTCTATAGTTTCTCGTTCCTCAAACCCTGGTTCCCCACTATGACTATATAAGTCTACTAAACCAGGACCTAAAATTAATCCCCGACAATCTTGAATATCTGTTTTAGTTGGGAACTGAGAAATATTTTCCTCAACCGCTGCTATTTTTCCATCAATTATTAATACATCACCAATTTTGTCTGTGTTGGAAAGTGGGTCTAATATTCGGACTTGTTGAAATAATTTGCTGCTCATGTCAAGAAGGTATGGCTGAAGTCAGAAGTCATTAGGGGCAATTCTCTTGGAATAATCCTCAAACGCGAATCGCCCCTACATTCTTGCTGTAACTATATTTGAGAGTTTGAGACCGACACAGCTAAAATAGAGCAATAAGTTTAGTAGATCTATGCAACATTTTAGGCGTGTCACGGAACTACAACGCCCCTGCCGCCGTTTTGTCGAGAATACCCCCAGACAAATGAGAGGTAATATTCATTACCTCTAATACGGGAAGTCCATCTGGACCTTGAGGATAATCAATTACACTAACTGCTCCATTACCCTGCTTAAAATTCCAGAAATGTTGAGGTTCCAAACCAAATAATTGAGAAAGAATAGCCTTATTAATAGCATCATGGGCAACTACAATACCAGTACCAGAAACCGACCGAATAATCTCTTTCCAACTAACCAGCGCTCTTTCCCAAACCTGCTGTAAATTTTCACCCTCTGGCATTTGTACCGTTTCTGGAAATTCTTTCCACTGTTTCAATAACCCAGGAAAACCGTCTTCAATTTCTGACTCAAACTTTCCTTCCCAGAGACCGTGACTAATTTCCCATAACCCATCATATAACTTTAACTCTACATCTGGGTGATGCTGCAAAATAATCTCTGCCGTTTCTTTGGGGCGTAGCATCGAACTACTCACAGCAAAATCTAGATGTACATCCTTGAGAAAATCCGCAGCTTGGCCAGCTTGTACCCTACCATTATCATTAAGTGGCACATCAATTTGTCCCTGAAACTTACCATCTCGGTTCCAGTCAGTCTCACCGTGACGCACCAGTAACAACCGGGGACCTTTATGTTTATCTCTAGGTTTGGGAAACTTTTCACCAATCTGAGTCGTGAGATTCATTGATTCTAACTGTACAGCTCCTCCTGGCTCATATTCTCCAGAAAAAGATGGATAAGGAGGAGTAAAGTTAAGTATATTAATCCCACAATTAGATTGTTGAATGGAGTGGTAATAAGATGCTTGTATTCCCAAAGCTGTAGAAATGAGGCAGCGATTAATACCATTGTGCGCCACAACTAGAACAGTTTTATGAGGGCTAGTCAAAATCTCAGGCCAAAACTTATGAGCTTGCTCAAACAAAGATAATACAGGAAAATGCTTGGTTTGACCCTCTGCTGTTGAGACCTCCATACAAAGTTCGTGAGGACTATTTTTCCATAAACTATAATCTTCTGGATATTTCTCTATCACCTCTTCACGCAACATTCCTGCCCACGAAGGTAAATCAATTTCTCTTAAGTTTTCTTTGATTTCGACTGGGGGGGGAGACTCCAAATAGGAGTGAATAATTTCAGCAGTTTGCTTTGCTCTTTGTAGGGGACTACTATAAATAGCATCAAACTTTAGACTTTTAAGAGCTTCACCTACCTGACGAGCAGTATTTTGGCCTGTCTCTGTGAGAACTGACTCATCAAGGCGACCTTGAATTCGACGTTCTATATTATAGGTGCTTTGGCCATGACGCACAAGAATAACACGGGTACTCATCGATAATTTAGGTTATAGATTGGTTGGGAACTGTGCAACAGACTGAATTTTACATTGTTTTGGGTCTTATACCTACGAAGTCAAAAGTCAAAAGTCAAAAGTCAAAAGTAATTGTATAGTCGGAAAAGTTTCACGCTACAGTGATTTGAATAGTATTTAGTTAGGGAGATATTATTGACACTCCACGGGATAAATCCGTGTGGATTCTTAAGCGGAACAAATTTGACGGACTAAGGTCACGTCAAGTTTAACCCTTAATGGCATAGCCAAAGATGCCTCTAGTCTGTCCGGGGTAAAACCATTCAGGTTGCTTTTTGCTCCAATATTTCCAGCACCGTTACAGTCAGCATTTATCAATTTTCCTTGCTTAGTTTTGTACAAACCACGCTTAATTCGTTTACCACTAAAACTATATTTTGTTGGGTTATCAGCATTGTAAACAGGTATTTGATCCCTGTCTAAAAAACTAGCTTTAGACGTATAAGACTCTTCCTGCTCTAGATAAGTTAAACCATATCTAATACACATACCTTTTAGTTTTATCCTAAAAATATGGTGTGGTATTTGCACAAAACTTTGATTAGTTTTTGTACCTAAATTGATATTTTTTTTGATCCCTGGATTAACACCAACTACAATAGTAGATATTTTGTTTTCAGTACACCAGTTGATTAAATATCTAGCTGCTTTATTTAAGTAATCTCTAACTTTATTGTTCCGATTTACCGCCATGCTAATTTGTTTTTTGGTTAAACCTTTGATGCCTTGTCTATCCTTTATAGACTGCAATCTAGAATTTTCTTTGTTATACCACTGGTTGATTGATTTAAGCTTTCTACCGTCCAAGATAAACGACGACCCAGTATTTGATACACAAGTTGCTAGATTGTCTAAACCAAGGTCTATAGCTAGTGCATTCTCAGATTTTATTGTTTCTATTGGTTTCTCTTCTGTAATAAATTCTACCTCAAAAAACCTGGCATCAAAGCGAGGAATTATCCTCACTTCCTTCAGGTTTTTACCTGTTAATCTTTCCGGAAAGGGAATTCTTACTGCACCATACTCAACCTTAAATTTTCTAGACATTGGAATATTAAAATACCCATTTTTTACCTTAATTCTAGGTATTATTAGGGGAAAATAACCTTCTTTATGGAGATATCTAGGCAATCGTATTTGTTCAAAACGATAATTACCTTCTTTTATCTTCTGAATTAAGTTGTAAAATGACTTAAAAGACCTATCTACAACTTTTAAAGTTTGCTGTGCAATATCAGTTTGAAGTAGTTGGTAGTTTTCGTTCTCTTTGCAGTAATGGTAATTTGACTCATATCTTAGATATCCGCCTTCAGTAAAATAGAATTGCCTCACAGAGTAAAGTCCCACGTTGTACATATTTTTTGATAATCTGCACAACTGTCGCAAGGCTTTAAACTCTTGGTTAGACAAGTTTCTAATTTTGTTTTTTTGGGCAAGATACATAATCAATTTTCGCTGTATAATAAATATTTTAGCGAAAACATCTAGGAATGTCAACTTAACTACGGGTTAAAACCTGTCGCGTTGTTTCCATCCAGCCGTTAAAACTGGCTGGTTTCCCACTTACTGAATTTTTATGATGACAATTAAAAAGTTAATTTTAAGTATTCTGACTATTGTAGCGATCGCTTTTATTAGTTTTTCTTTAATTAGTAGTGTAACTCAGCCACAAATTCAAAGTCGTCTGGAGTTATATCAGACAAATTTATTGTTGCACGCTGCCGAATGGGAACCTAAAGATTTAGATAGTAAAAATTTTAATCTAGCTAGTGAAGCTTTAATTGGTAATGACTCTTATCAAGCTGGATTAATACAATACAAAAATGCTCGTGATTCAGCTCAAAAGCAACTGGAAAAACAAGAAAATAAATTACAAATTTTATCTTTAGAAGAGCAGATATCAGGTCAAAATCAACAGTTAAACGATAATATCAATCAGTTAAAAAACCTAATCAATGAATTTGATATTAATATTGGCATCTTGCAAGTACAAAAAAATCAAATAAATGAAGCTAGGCAAAGTTGGCAAAATTTAACTAAGTCAGAAACAGTAAATCAACCTTTAGGAGAAACAGCAAAAGTTTTAGCAGAAATCTGGGGCACACCAGCCAAAATTTTACCTAATGCAGAATCTTTATTTCAACAAAATTTAGATGGATGGTTTCGCTATCGTGCGTTAGAAAAATTATATAAATTGCAGGAAAGACAAGAAGCTTTTGTTGAACTGCAAAACCAGGAACAAGAAATAGCCAAACAATCAGTATTAAAGTTAGCAATTGTTGCTGGTGTACCGGGAATGGGATTAGTATTTGGAGTAGGATTACTGATATTTTTAGGAGTGCAATGGTTAATCTCTGGAAAAGAATCTTTATTATTAAAAAATGCTGATTTACCTTGGGAAGTAACTTGGGATAGCGAAACAATTTTACAAGTATTTGTAGTGGGTTTTTTCTTAGTCGGGCAAATTATGATTCCTTTGGGATTAGAGATTTTTAAAAGTTTCACAAATGTGCAACCTGCAATTATGGGAGTCAGGGTACAAGCAGGGTATATTCTCGGTACTTATATTTTGTTTTCTCTGGGCGGTTTATTGGTATTGTATTTATCATTAAAGTCATTTTTTCCCTTGCCAGAAGGTTGGTTTAAATTTGATTTAGGTGGTGGTTGGTTTTTCTGGGGTTTAGGTGGTTATTTTGTAGCTTTGCCAATGGTAATTTTAATATCTCTAATTAATCAACAATTATGGCAAGGTCAAGGTGGCAGTAATCCGATTTTACCTATTGCTTTAAACGGGCAAGATGGATTAGCTTTATCTCTATTTTTTGTTACAGCTTCTATTGCTGCACCAGTTTTTGAAGAAATTATGTTTCGTGGATTTTTGTTACCTTCTTTGACAAAATATATGCCTCTTTGGGGAGCAATTGTCGCCAGTGCTTTTTTATTTGCTCTGGCTCATTTGAATATTTCTGAAGTATTACCTTTAGCAATTTTGGGAATAATTTTAGGAGTAGTTTATACCAGGTCTCGCAATCTTTTGTCTTCTATGTTGTTACATAGTTTATGGAATAGTGGAACATTATTAAGTTTGTATGTTTTGGGAAGTGGGAATTCTTAATATGTAAGCTTTCAGCTATTAGTATTCAGCTTTTAGCGTTGAAACATCCCTATTGTGGTATACCAAAATGAAAAGTGCTCTAATAGCTGATAGCTGAAAGCTGAAATCTGAAGGCTTTTAAAAAATTATGGAACAATGGATTACTAATTTTCAAGGCGAACTAGCTGCGTTAAGTGCAGCATTTTTGTGGGCAGTATCTTCCGCAGGTTATAGCTTACTTGGTCAAAAAATATCTCCCTTAAAATTGAATTTATTCAAAGGTTTAATAGCGATCGCTCTGATTTTTATCACTTTAATTATTAGTGGAAAAATTCAGACAGAACTGAACTTAGTTACGATTAATTTATTTGTAATAAGCGGTGTTATTGGCATTGGTTTAGGAGATACTGCATTTTTTTCTGCCCTTAAAAATATGGGCGCAAGAAGAACTCTCCTGATGGCAACTTTATCTCCTCCAATAACCGCTTTACTAAGTTTAATTTTTTTAGAAGAACAATTAACTTTTGGTGCTTGGTGCGGAATTTTAATTACAGGAATAGGTGTAGCTTGGGTAATATCCGAAAGAACTCCTGGTGCAGCAATTAGTAATATTAATATCAAACAAGGAATAATTTGGGCAACATTAGCAGCAATAGCTAATTCTACTGGTATAATTATTTCCCGTTTTGCTTTAATTTCCTCAAATATTATTCCTTTATGGAGCACTTTATTTAGATTAATTGGAGGCACAATTATTGTTGTATTATTGTTGCTTGTACAGAGGATACAACAGGGAAAATTAGGAGAAATAAATTGGTCAATGAAACTTGTAGGAGGAATTTTTATTGCAACTTTTGGTGGTACTTATGTAGCTATTTGGTTACAACAAACTTCTCTCAAATTTGCTCCCGCAGGTATCGCCCAAACTCTTTTAGCTACCAGTCCAATATTTATCATTCCCATTGCTGCTCAAATAGGAGAAAAAATAACTATTAGGTCAGTTTTTGGAGTATTACTGGCAGTAGTAGGAATTAGTTTGTTATTTACTTTTAAGTAACAAATTTAGAGACTATTTGTTCAAGGAATATTAAACCCTGCCAAGCAGCTTTACCTAAGTGATGATTTGTTTTGGTTGAGATTTCATATAATTTGTCTTCTACCAATTTTATAAACGTTTGCTACAAATGGCATAAATAAGGAAGAAGGAAGAAGCAAGAAGCAAGAAGGAAGAAGGAAGAAGCAAGAAGGGATAAACATTAAAAAAAAAGGAAAAACGATAGATATAACTATCTAAAATTAATTGGAGCAGCTATTTTTCAGCACATCCGATCAAGAGCTACCTTTTCGTAGCATTCTTTTTTAAAAGTGGTATTCCTCAAAAAATATTATGCAGTGATAAGGTGGATTACAAATACCACCTTACCGGAAGGGTATCAATTAAATCGGTGCATTATTAGTATTTTCTATGGCAGCTAAAACTGGATCGTCATCTTGACTATCATTTTCCTCAATAGTTATACCTGTGGTATTATCCTGAGTAATAGTATCAGATGTAGTTAATTCTAAAACTTCAATTTCAGGGATAGAAGCTAATTTATCTCCAGCAAGTAGAAATTCATCTGAATTGTCTAAGGGTGACTCCGACTCACCATTAAGTAGTTCGTCATTTGTTTCTTTCCCTCCACCAGTTAGAATATCAGTTTCTGGAGATTCAGAATCAGAATCAGAAGTAATATCTGCCCCTTGTGCAACAGTTTTATCTGAATCATCAGTTTCTGGAGATTCAGAATCAGAATTAATATCTTCCTCTTCTACAACAGTTTCATCTGACTCAGACTCAGAAGTAATATCCTCCGACTCTGCCACAGTTTCATCAATTTCAGCATCGAGAG
>NZ_JBNHER010000343.1:0-9687 GCF_050015975.1 Dapis purpurea BLCC-M126
TTGGATATGGCGAGGAAACCTCGCCATCCCTCGACCGCTTTTTCCTCTTGAAAGAAGAGGCTTTAAACCTGAATTATTTAAGTAATAATTAATAATTAATAATTAATAATTATTCGGTAATAAGTAAGGAACGGAAATTAAATAAGATCGGGAAATTCTGGTTTATGCTGATGAAACCTCTTGAGCGTAATTAATTTTATCCGGTTTGATTTTGTTCTAATTTCTAAGTAAGTAAGAGCAATGTTTTTAACTATTCTAGGCATGAAGCGTGACTACTCCCCTACTCCATTCACAAAATTATTGGCTCAAAGGTTGGTCTACTAAGCTTCAAAGATGGTATAAGCAAATCTAATAACTGGTCTACCACCTGGTTCCAAGTAAAATTTTGGACTACCCATTGAGGGCCGACTTTACGGGCCTGTTCCCGAAATAAAGTTTTTTCAATTACTGTTTGCATTAAGTCAATCAGATGGTCTTGTTCTGGCAGAACAAACCAAAGATTTTCCCCATCTTTAGTATGATTACTCTGGAGCTTACTATCAATTGCTAAGGCAAAGTCAGGGTGAGTAAAATCATCTGTGGGGCCACCTTTTGTACAAATAACAGGTAAACCACAAGCTACAGCTTCCAATACTGGCAAATTAAATCCTTCTGCTAAATAGGGAGAAACATAAGTATCAGCAATCTGATAAAGTTGGGCTAGCTCCAGAAAAGAAAGAGTTTGACCAAAATAAATAATTCTAGATTGTATTCTTTCCATCTCTATATCTGTAAGTGCAACTTTGCCAGCTTTAGCAATAGAATCTTTAGAAGGAAAAATAGCATCCCTACCTTTAAGGATGAGTTTAGTATTTGGATAACGCTCAACAATAGTAGCAAATGCTTTGAGTAAACGCCCCACCCCTTGACTACTGTTGCACATCAACCCAACGTTGAGAAAAACAAAACAGTTATCAATGCCCAATTTTTGGCGCAGGGTATTTCTCTTATCTATTGGTAAAGGATGATAAATATTGGGGTTGACACCGAGAGGTACAACCGCAACCCGACTTTCCTCAGCGCCACTGCGAATAAACCCCTCTTTTGACCAGTGGGAGGGAGTGATAATAATCGTATCTGATTGAGAATGAGCCTCTGTAAAGGAGTTTACACCCATTCCTTGAATAATAGATTTGGTAACCATGCCCCACTCCGTACAACCAAAAATTGCTGTGCGGTTGCTTGTTGAGGAATTTAGATTAAAGGGAGCATACATCCGTAATGTAGCATCTGCTTGTTGTTGTGGTGATGGGGTGGGGATGTTGCGTAATGCTATTTCTGCATTTTGGGGCAATAAATCTATGACAGGTTGCCAGCTTTTGCTAATGTATGGTATATCCCTATGGTAAATTTGCAGTTGGGGTCGCTTGAGCATTTCTAGTAGTTGGAATTGATTGACGATCGCGTAGGAGTGGGGTAAAAAACGCCAACCTTCAATAATTATATCCAATGGGTTATTACTCCTAAATCTTTGGGTGTTTTGCTAATTAGGTAGGAAAAATAATACTGCAAATAGAGCTACAGCAAGTAATATTATGTCTGGTAGAATCCGTATTATATATTGTAAAGTTTGAATAAGTAAGAAGTAACAAGGTTTGAAATAAGGAACAACTTAAGTCTTGGTAAATATTTCCTAAATGTTTATAGGTTCCCATACCACAGGATATGATATAAATTTTACTAAACTCTTAGCTCTTCTAGCTTATTTTCAAAGTTAACTTTATTTATGACCAAAAATTAGGTCAATAGCCTCTTCTTGGATCTATCCCTTACCCATAAGTCTTATAAGCATTGCAGGGTGGGGAGTGTGGGGAAATGGTTTAAGTTGCTAGTCAGAGTTGGCAAATCGTGAAATTACCTTATTCACTTTTAGTCACCTCTGTCCTAGATATGAGAAATGGCAGGTTTGTCTTCTCTTCCCCCTTTTCCCCCTCTCCCCTATCCTGTAAAGAATTCAAGAGATGTGGGTAAAGCATAGCTTCTTGGATAGGGGATGAAAAAAATCAACTTCAGTATTTCCAGCTTCTAGCTTCAGTGTTCGGTACTGTTTTGCTTTCCCATCTCTGTTTCGGCTGTCGCCGACATGAAAAACGCTACGAGAAATATTTGCGGAGCATGAACTAACGGTACTTTAGCAAAAAATCTGTCAATAATAGCATAAAACCCTTATACAGTCAAGGTTTTACCGAAATATTGTGGTTTAAAGCCTCTCCTTTTACAGCGGTTTTCATATTAATAAACCACAATGATACTGACTCCTTACTCATTACTCCTTACTCATTACTCCTACAACAGTTTTGTGGTCTACTCAACTGAAAAGCGCTGTAAGGGGATAATAAATAACAATTTTCCTCTTCGTCAATCCTATCTGTTTCAAGGAGAAGTAATTCTCAATTCTCAATTCTCAATTGTTGAGATTTAATTAACCTATTCCATGATATATCTAGGTTTGAGCCATTTCTAGTGTGTTGATGTATTTCCCTTACCCCGATTAGCTTTAAAGGGATTTTTGCTGCGAAAAATATCAAAGTACCACTAAGGAAAAAAGGCAGTTTCCGCCCTAGCAGGCTAACTGAAATGAGGAGTTTAGTAAAGTTTGTGATTTTTGAGATTTTTATTCTCTGGTTTTCTCTCCAAATCGTAATTACACTGTAGACAATTTTTATCGCTATTACTTTCAGAATAATGTTAAGATAGTTAATAATCATGCGATAAAAATTATATTTTATTTGCCTTATTTGCCATTTTTTCTGGGTGCAGGTGCTAGATTTAGATAGTGTACTTTATTGGTTAACTTTAGTAATAAGTTATCTCCAATCTGCTGTTAATTTAGGTTGGTTATGCTCCAAGTAAATCTAGATACATTTGTGATAGGTCATTTACGATTATTAGAATAAGTTATCAATTTTAGCTAATCAAGAACTGTAGAGGAGTTTCCATGAATCAGAACAAAGAATACACAATTATGATTGTGGATGATCAAGAAATGAATCTTAAACTCATGTCTAATTTATTAACAATATCTGGCTTTAATGTCATAGTAGAAGAAAATGGAGAAATGGCGCTTGAAAAGCTAAAAAATGAATTGCCAGATTTAATTTTGTTAGATGTACTAATGCCAGGAATTAATGGTTTTGAAATTTGTCGCCGTTTGCAATCTTCAGAAACAACTAAAAATATTCCTGTTATTTTTATGACTTCTATTTCTGAATCTGAGGAGAAAATAAGAGGTCTAAAATTAGGAGCGGTAGACTATATTATTAAACCTTTTAAGGCAGAAGAAATTTTAGCAAGAATTAATATACATATACGCTTACAACAGGAGATAAAAGAACGGACTCAAGCAGAAATTGAATTGCAAAAAGCCAAAGTTGAATTAGAAGAAAGGGTAAAAGAAAGAACTGCCGAACTTTCTCAATCTCTAGCCAATCTACAACAGACTCAAATTCAACTGATTAAAAGTGAGCAAATGTCTAGTATTGGTGAATTAATTACTGGTATTGCCCATGAACTTAATAATCCAGTTAGTATAGTTGTTGGAAATATTACTTTAGCTGAAACATATCTCCAAGCAATTATAAATCACATAAAACTATATCAACAGCAATTTCCTCAGCCTGGTTCAACAATTGAAGAAGATGCGGAAAAAATGGATATAGATTTTCTGATTGAAGAATTACCTAAAATGTTATCTTCTATCAAATTAGCTAGCGATCGGATTAGCGAAACGAGTGTATCATTGCGAAGTTTTGCTAGGGCAGATAGTATGTCTAAAGTCCCTTTTGATATTAATGATGCAATAGAGAGTAACCTGAAAATTTTACAGCATAGATTGAAAGCTAATCATCAGCGTCCAGAGATTGAAATTGTCAAAAATTATGGAGATTTACCGAAGATTAATTGTTATCCTCATGCTTTAAATCAAGTGTTTATTAATTTGTTAGTAAATGCTATTGACTCTTTGGAAGAATATAATAATAAAAAAAATCGAACTTATGATGAAATTTTGCAAAATTCTAATCGGATTACTATTACTACTTCGGTTATTCAATCCGATGAAGTAGAAATTATCATAGCTGATAATGGATTGGGAATGCTCGCACATCTCAAAGATAAACTTTCTGAAGTTTTTGAAGGTGCAAAACCTGGTAATAAAATAAATAGGTTAGGCTTGTCTCTGAATCATTTAATTATAGTAGAAAGGCATAGGGGAAAGTTAGAATGTAATACTCTTCCTCAACAAGGAACAGAGTTTGTAATTAAGTTACCAATTTAAAGAAGAAAAACAATTATAAATAATTATGAAATTATTTTTATTTTAATTCAAATAAATAGACTCTTAATCACTTAGTCAAATGATAATTTGAGGATTTATTCTCAGTTCTAATTAATCGCTATTTTTGACCAATTGTTTACTTAGTATAATTTGATATAGCATTTCTCAGTCTAATGAGGTATAGTTATATTTATTTGTATTTGTATTTCTATTTCTCTTCCCTGTTCCCCGTTCCCTAAAACAATGAATGCGCGTACCTTACCAGTATGGGAAATGCTATATGAGATATACACTATAAAAGGATTCCGTCTGAAAAAATGTGTAATTAATTTTGTGTACCTGCTAATACCAGTTGAATAAATGTTTGCTTCAATATAATTATAAGTCAGGACTTAGGAACAATAGTCTGTAAATATTTTTTAGTAAGATAAAACTCTCGTTGTACTCAAACAAATATTTTAAGTATAATATTTCTATTTTATTATTTGTAACATTCTGTTTTAAACCTTGCTACGAAGAGGAAACAGAGAACAGGAAACTATAAAATTATTACTCATAATTTAGGATTACTATATTGTTATGTTAAACTTAAATCAAAAAACTTCAAAATTAAGAAAGTTAAAGACAGAAAGTAAAGACAGAAAATAAAAATGTATGATCTAACTCAATTTGGTCTCAGAGATATGTCAGAATGTGGGCTAGTTTTACGCCAGCTCGGTAAAAATACTAATAGCACAGAAGAAGTAAGTAACAAAGTTATTAAATATATTTACGAGAATATAGTTAGTAAAAATACTCAGGAAAAATCCTGTGTGTTAATCCGAATGTTTCAAACTATTCCATATGAAAAACTAACCCCTGAACTGCAAGAATATGCTTCTAAACTATTAAATAATCAACCAGTCAATCCCAATCTAAAATGCTTAACTTTACTGGCTACTGCCGGGGAAAAACCAGAATGGAACTTACGACAAAAATCTTCTGGGCATCAAGCAATTCCTTTAGCAAATAAAGAAGCGATCGCTAAAATTCCGATGATATCAAGGCTAATTCAACAATTAGGATTAGATCCTGGTCAAGTGTTAGAAGCAGACCCAAATTTATTGGCTGACTTAGAGCAAAAAATGTACAACATATTCTATGTACCTGATGCTTTGGGTAGTCCTTATATTCCAGCCCAAGAATCATTTGTAATTCCTTTTAATGTTAAATCTGTAATTGGATTTGGAGGTTTATTACCTTCAGGAAATATGTTTGTAGTTTTAATGTTTTTGAGAGTTAAAGTGCCAAGGGAAACAATTGATTTATTAAAACCATTAGCATTAGCTGTAAAAATGACTCTTTTGCCCTTTGACCAAGGTCAAATTTTTTCAGATTGCCAAACTCAAAAAGTTAGTCAGAAGGAAGAAATAGATAAAGATAAAATTATTGAACAGCTCCAATCAGAAAATGCAGCATTAAATCATTTATTAGATGTATCGGAAAAATCCACATTAATTCAATCTGAACGTTTAGAAAAAGCTCTCGCAAAACAGCAAAAAATTCTAGAAAAACTCCAAGTAACTCATGCTCAATTGCTACACACAGAAAAAATGTCTAGCTTAGGACAAATGGTAGCTGGTGTCGCCCATGAAATTAACAACCCTATTAACTTTATTCATGGAAATATTACTCCAGCTCAAGAGTATATTCAAGACATACTAGAATTGCTAGAGATATATCAACAACAATATCCTCATCCTACAGCAGAAATTCAAAACAAAATAGCAGAAATTGACCTTGATTTTGTCAAGAAAGACCTTGATGGAATTATAGACTCTATGAAGATAGGAACAGAAAGGATTTATGAAATAGTTAAGTCAATGCGTAATTTTTCTCGGTTTGAAAAAGCAGAAATTAAACAAGTTGATATCCATGAAGCAATTGATAGTACATTGATGCTTTTAGATAATCGTATTCAAGGCAAAACTTCTTCTCCAAAAATAAAGATAATTAAAGAATATCAAGAATTACCATTAGTAGATTTTTGTAGTGGTCAACTTCACCAAGTATTAATGAATATTTTGAGTAATGCTATTGATTCACTAGAGGAATATACGAATCTGCGCACACCAATAAAAGTTAGGAAAAATCATAATAAAATTAAAATTTGTACTAAAGTTTTAAATGACGAGTGGGTGTTAATTTCTATTGCAGATAATGGTTTTGGTATGACTGAAGAGGTTAAGAAAAAACTATTCGATTCCTTCTTTACAACTAAACCTTCAGGTAAAGGAACTGGGTTAGGGCTATCCATTAGTTATCAAATTGTTGTGGAAAAACATGGCGGAAAGCTATTATGTAATTCTCAGCCTGGAGAGGGAGCAGAGTTCATAATTCAGATTCCTATTAGTCAGAAAGTTCTTCAAATAGCATAAAATAGCATAGTAGATAACTAATTTTGTAAGCATTTGCTGTGGAATGCTGCGCAAACAGCCAGCTTCCTGCGGAGGAACTTCGTTAACAGCTATTAGCTGTCAGCTATTAATTTATTGTTTTCAAGAAAAAATCATAGTTGAAAGATTGAGCAAAAATTAAAAGTTTTTGTCAAAAGGTATTAGATAATCTTAATCATTAATTACTTGGTGCAGGTTTATTAACAAAGAAAAACTGTTTGGGTAGGACTCCGGAGGAAAGGCGAGCCACCTAAATATTTACCTGATTTTTATCTAGCAATTGTTCTAGTCTTACAGTAAGCATTCAGCTATTAGCAGTCAGCTAGCTTTCTACAGAGGAACTGCGTTAACAGCAATGAAAATGAAGCATTACAGCTAAAGTTAGCTGATGCTTTTGCTGTTACCCAGACTTTTAATTCTCGCTCCACCTCAATTTTAATTCTTCCTCCAAATGCAATAAAAGAGGAACGCTGAGAGCTGTTAGCGTTTCGTTGCGCAACATGAATGCGTAGCATTCCGCAGGAAAGGAAAGCTCCTCTGGAAAGATGCAACTCTTCTGTTTCGCTGCGCGTCATCTTTCCGCTGTCGCGGACATGAATGCGGAGCATTCCCTATACGAAAAAGCGTAGCTCCTCCGTAGGAGGCAAGAGGCTAGCTGACGGCTGTTTGCACAGCATTCCGCAGGAAATGCTTCGTATTACAGCATATTTCAGGTATATGAAGTATGGTAGAAGTAGCTTTAATACGAATTTTGTTTAAGATATAGAATTAACCTTTGATTTTTGTTAAATAAATTTACCATAATGGCTGTACAACATTTACATGGAATTAGATTGTAATAGAGCTAAATGAAATCTATTTGTGACTCTAACTGCAATCTGAGAATTACATTTTTATTTGGCGAGCTTGGATAAGAGCATTAGTTATTGACCAAATAGTTAATAAATTATCGGGAATTATAGCAGTCGTAATTACAGCAGTTTCGGAGTTAGTGAGGTACAAAGTTTTATCACTTTAGCTCACGGGGTGAAGAGAGATTACTCTTCAAGTGTACCTCACCATCCTCAAAAGTGCTGTAATGTTAGAAAATTTGAGAATTTTTTTGCCTTAGTTACAGGAATGATTTAACTTTGAATTTTTGAGTTTATTGTGGATACTCTAATCTAAGTTTTGATATTTACCCTTGGCAATTAGAAGTAATAAAAATATTTTTATATTGCTAATTTCTATTATCTACTTTATCTAAAATATGTAAAAATTATTTAAGTAAAATTAAATTTTTATTAAATTCTATAACTAAAAATCTAAAGATCGAGGAAAATAAAAGTAGATAATATTATTCGGATTTTATAAATGAATTTACCAAGTAATACCATCAATATTTCACAAATAGCTTGATATCTATCAAGTGAAATAATTGCTTGAAATTGATGTAATACCAAATTAAAAAAATAATGATAAGTACGTAGGCGCGAATAAACCTAACTATGTAACGAAATGTTGATGCACCTCATACCCTTGAGATTGCTTCCTTCCACTCCGTTCCAGTCGCAATGACAGTTGTAAATTTTCTTACCTACCTACTTACATTAACATGGCTTTAGGAGCGAGTGGCTACTCGCTCCTAAACTAAATACTCTAGTATAAATCAATGAAAAGGATATTTCGGATTTCAAGCCTCCGTTCAGCTAGAGGTAAGCTGAGAATCATTTAGATTTTATATTCTCTGTTGCTTGTTACCTGTGACAAAAATTGGATATCTGGTTTAAATGCTAAACAACTTACTGATAAATTAAATCACTGTCTTAAGTGCATCTTAGATTCTAAGGTTACTTCAGAATTGCGCACTTGGTTTTGAGTTCCGTGAGACCATATAATATTATGCAAAATTCCTCTCTTGAAACCTTGGGTGTACCCCCTAATGCGTGGTCAGTTGATGAAACAATTGTAGATATTACCCGTCCACCTCTTCCTGTCAAACCAGTTGCCATTAAAACTGAAACCAAAAGCATTAACTTAGATTTAGCTAAAACAGCAATTCTAGTTATAGATATGCAAAATGACTTCTGCCATCCTGATGGTTGGTTAGCTCACATTGGCGTAGATGTGACACCTGCAAGATCTCCTATTCAACCACTGATAAATCTTTTACCAAAGTTGCGATCGCAAAACGTTCCGATCGTTTGGTTAAATTGGGGAAACCGCCCCGACTTACTGAATATCAGCGCTGGGTTACGCCATGTCTACAACCCCACAGGAAAAGGTATAGGTTTAGGCGATCCACTACCAAAAAATAAAGCTCCCGTACTCATAGAAGGAAGTTGGGCAGCAGCAGTTGTGGATGAGTTGGAGCAAAAACCAGCAGATATTCGCGTAAGTAAATATAGGATGAGTGGGTTTTGGGATACCCCCCTTGACAGCATCCTAAGAAATATTGGCAAAACAACTCTCTTGTTTGCTGGAGTGAATGCAGATCAATGTGTAATGGCAACGTTACAGGATGCAAATTTTCTTGGTTATGACTGCATTTTAGTTTCTGACTGTAGTGCAACTACTTCCCCTGAATATTGTTGGCAAGCTACTCTTTATAATGTGAAACAGTGTTTTGGGTTTGTCACAAATTCTTTGGCAATTGTAGAAGCTATAGCGCAAGTCAAAAATCAGTAGTGGCAAATGGCCATTCGCCCCTAGAAGTTAAAAGTAATCTATGACTGAGCTTTTCCTGCGGAAATTCTCCGCAAACATAACTTACCCAATTATTAATTATTAATAATTAAATAATTCTGGTTTAAAGCCTCCCCTTTTAAGGGGAAAAAGCGGTCGAGGGATGGCGAGGTTTCCCGCTCTTGCAGAGCCGCTAACGCTTTTCATGTCGGCTCTTAGCCGAAACGCCATATCCAATCGACCAAGAGAAAAGTGCTAGGATATTTCCTTATA